>JANWLO010000075.1 GCA_025450815.1 Gemmatimonadaceae bacterium | reverse complement strand
TTGCGATCGCGAGACATCATCCCGCCGTTGCCACGGTGGTTACGCTCCCGCGTGAATAGCTGTCCATAGACGTGAGCCTCGCACCTCCTCCATTAGCAGCCCCGCAAGCACGCCAACGGCGTTCGCTCGCGCCGCCGCTCATCGCACTGTTTGTCGCTGCGTTCGGCTTTTTGCCAATTGCCAACTGGATTCCCGGTGGCCATAGCGCGCCGTGGTATGACGTAGTGGCGAATTTCTGGCTGAGCGGAACCGCAATCGTGGTTGGCGTCGGCGCAGTCCTGGCGATTGTCTCCCGCCAGTTCCCGATCCTCTGGCGCAATGACGCGCTTCACGACGTCGTCATCTACTGGCGCGATCATCCATGGCGCTCGACGCTCGTCGTGGCCGCGCTCGCACTGCTGGCGTATCTCGTGGTCGCCGCGCGCGTTTTTGGCGGACGGCCGCTGTTCATCGACGAGATCACGCAGCTGATGCAAGCGCAGATCTACGCGGGCGGCGAGCTCTCGCGCGCGACGGGGCCGCATCCGGAATTCTTCAGCAGCATCTTCTTCGTCGCGCGCGCTGGCGGGCGCACGTTCTCGCAGTTCCCGGCTGGCGGTCCGGCGATGCTCGTTCCCGGAGTGCTGGTCGGCGCTCCATGGATCTCCAACCCGGTCTGGGCCGCTATCGCGGTGATGGCGTTCGCCGCGTTCGCTCGTCGCGCCGAGCCGCGGCCCGGCGTCGCTATGGCCGCGACGATCGTCTTCGCGTTCGCGCCGCTCGCACTGTTCATGTCCGGCACGCACATGAATCACGTTCCGACGCTGATGTTCGTAACGATCGCGATGGCAGCGTTGGCGCACGTGATGTCGACCGAAACACCGCGACCGCGGATCGCGCTCCTCAACGGCCTCGCGCTCGGATGCGCCGCCACGATTCGTCCGGTAGACGCGCTGGCGTTCGCGCTCCCCGCCGGTGCCTGGTATCTCGTTCGTGCGCTTCGCAATCCGAAACGGTGGCCCGATGCGCTCGCCGCCGGTGCGGGCGTCGCGCTGCCGCTGGCGGCACTGTTCTGGATAAACGCGCAAACAACCGGCAGTCCGCTGCTCTTCGGATACGAGATTCTCTGGGGAAAGAGTCATGCGCTGGGTTTTCACGCCGCTCCATTCGGAGTGGCGCACACGCCGGCCCGCGGCGTGGAGCTCATCAACATCTACTTCCTGCAGTTCCAGACGTATCTGCTCGAGACGCCGGTGCCTTCGCTGGTTCCGGTCATCGCGGCGTTTGCGCTCACGCGGAGATTCAACGCGCTCGATCGCTACCTCGTCGTCAGCAGCGCGCTTCTGACAGGCCTCTTCTTCTCATTTTGGCACGAAGGCTTCTACCTCGGCCCGCGCTATGTGTATCTACTGCTCCCCGTGTTCGCGCTGTACACTGCGCGCTTTCTGCCGCTCGTGCGCGAGCGCTTCGGCACCGGTCTGCCGTACCGCACTGCGGTGTTCGGCGCGATCTGCGCCGTCCTGATCGCGGCGACGATGCTCGTTCCGGCCCGCGCGCACGCGTATCGCCAGACGCTGCTCACCATGCGGTGGAACGCAGACTCCGCAGCCCGCGCCGCGCGAGTCGATCATGCGCTCGTGCTGGTTCGTACGAGCTGGGGCACGCAGATCATGACGCGCCTGTGGACGCTCGGCATTACGCGTCCGGAGGCGGAGCGCATCTACCGCAGTGTGGACGCATGCAAGCTCGAGAGCCGGCTCGATTCGCTCGAGCATGAGCCTGCGCGGAGCGGAGCGGCGGAAGCGTTTCAGTCGCTGTTTGCCGACTCGGCGCGGCTGCTGAATTCGCACCTCTCGCCCGACACTACCGAGCGGGTGCAACCCGGGCTCATCTACCCGCCGCGCTGCGCAGCGCGCATTCGCGAGGACCGCGAGGGATTTACGTTGCTCACTCCGCTGCTGCTCGCACACGGCGGCGAGAACATTTACGCGCACGACTTTGGCGCGCACGATTCGCTGCTCCTGCGCGAGTATCCGGCGAGGCCGGTCTACCTCCTGCGACCCGCGTCGCCCGGCGTCGGCGATCTCCCGCGCTTCTACGCGCTATCGCGCGATTCGCTGTTCAGCGCGTGGCGATCGGAGCCGGCCACGACGGAACCGCCGCGCGAGGCAGTGCGTTAGAGGGCATTTGACGCGCACGGAGGAGTCGCGTATCATGTCGCGCGGATGTGTCACGGCGGGTGCGCCGACTTCAACCAAACGTTCAATGACCACTTCCCCCCTCTCCCCCGCCGACCTCCTTTTCGGCGACTTCCCCGCCGAATACGCTACCACGCGCCGATTTCTCGAGCGCTATCCTGACGGCAAGGGCGACTGGCGACCGCACGCGCGTTCGCGCCAGCTTGCGCCGCTCGCGACGCACGTCGCCGACATTGTGAATCGTGGCACGGTAGTCATCGAGAACGAAGGAATGGAGGTCGGAGTGCGCGCGCCGCTCGCACCGCTGGACTCGGCGAGCGACCTCCTTGCGTACTATGATGGGTCGCTCGCTCGCTTCAAAGCCGCGCTCGCGGGGACGAACCTTGACCATCTCGCACAAAGCTGGGCTCTTCGTCACGGCGAGCGGATAATGATGCAGCATCCGCGGCGCGTCCTGCTCCGACTGATGATGATGAGCCACCTCGTGCATCACCGTGCGCAGCTCGGCGTGTACTACCGGCTACTTGAAGTGCCGGTGCCCGGTTCGTACGGACCGTCGGCGGACGAGTGAACGCTGCCCTGCTCGGTAGCGCCACTCGCCGTCAAACTCGCCGGGGCCGGCGAACGGCTCTCACCGTCCCGCTCTTTCCTCCCCCGCAGTAGAACCGATCGCCGCCATCGGACTCGAGTCCCGACACGCCCACTCCCGCCGGCATCTCGAGTCGCTCCAGGACCTCGCCCGTCGCAGGATCGATTCGCCTCACATCGCTCTCGTCCCCTTCCCAGGTCCCGTGCCAGAGCTCCCCGTCCACCCACGTGACACCGGTGACGAAGCGATTGGATTCGATGGTGCGAAGTATCGCTCCGGTTTCGGGATCGATTTGATGGATCTTCCGCTCGCGATATTGTCCGACCCAAAGCGACCCTTCCGCCCACGCGAGTCCCGAGTCGGCGCCCCCGCCGGGCGCCGGAATCGTGGCGATCACACGGCCCGTCTTGGCGTCGATCTTCTGGATGCGATCCTCGGCGATCTGAAAGAGGTGCTCGCCGTCGAACGCGGTTCCTGCATGTGCGGCAGCGTCGATCGAGCGCACTAACTTTCCACTCGCAGGATCGATGGCGTTCAGCTTCGATCCCGACGCAAACCACGGGTGCTTCCCGTCATAGGTGACCCCGTGGACTTGGTCGAGACCCGGATAGGGTCCGTACTCACGGATGATTTCGGCGGCCGCTGATCGAGTCATGCTTCCATCCTAATCGCTCGGCAGCGGAGTAGGGAGTAACAAGATCGTCGTGAATCCGGGCACGGGCGGAGTCATCCACCTGCGCGCTCGCCCGCGACCGAACCACTGCACCTTGCCTGCTGCCGCAAGCGAATCGAGCGCGCGCTGCACGGTGCGCTGGCCGGTACCAAGCGCGAGTGCGAGGGCCGAGCTCGACCACGATTCACCGTCGGCGAGGAAGGCAAGTACGTCCCCATGCTGATCTTCCACGGGTCGCGCGAGCACGATTACCTCGCGCGCGCTGCGCGGCGCGAGCGTAAACCCTCGCGGCGTCGCGCTCACGCCGGCCAGTGTCCGGATCTTCGCACGAAGGCGGCCGATCTCCACCCGCAATCGCGCGCGATGTGAATCGTCGACGTGCTTCGCTCCGAATGCGCGCGCAAGGAGCACGTCTCGCGGCACGTCTCCTGGCCACGCCTCGCCCAGCGCGCGTGCGAGGGCGAACAACACCGGACGCCGTGCGAGCGAGACCACCATGCGCGGATCACGCACGACATTGCGGCACGCGTCCACAATGAGCGCTTTCGACGCTTGCAACGCCTCCACGTCCTCGAGTAGAAGCAGGCGCTCCCCGCCATTGGCAATCTTGCGCGCCGCCGGCGTATTCAGCACGACGAACGCGCTCTCGACTTCCGCTGTCAGCGCTGCGATCCCCGCGCCCAGCGCGGCGCGCTCGGCGCGAGCGAGTGCGGCACCCGCCGCCTTGGTCTGGAGTCGGCGTATCGCGATCCCCGCGACCACCAGCTCGTAGGCGGCCCGCAACGAGGGCGTGAAGGGCGCGTGGTCTAGCTGGGCAAGCGCACGCTCGGCATCGTCCACACGCCCGATCAGGAGCAGGCGCCGTGCCTCGAGATACCGGGCATACGCCGCGTTCACGCGATCGCCGTGCGTCTCGAGCGTCGCCCGCGCTGCGTCGAGTGCCTTCGCCGGCCATCCCAGCTCGCGCGAAACGAGCGCGATCTCCGCCTCGGCGACGACACATCTCGCCCGCGCCACGTCCTCTCTCGGGCCGAAGGCGCGCGCCGCACGTCGCAAGAGCGCCTTCGCTCGCACGAGATCGCCGAGCTGCGCCATCGCGATGCCGCGAAGCGCGAGGGCAGCGGCATCGTCGCGCAGGGCGACGCGGTTCAGTGCGCCGAGGGGATCGCCAGCCGCGAGAGCGCGCGCGGCGGCGGTGATTAAAGAGTCCATCTGAATCGCGCCACGATTGTCACTCACAGCCTGTGAACGTTCGCACCTAATCTATCTCGTACGACCAACGACAATCACCGGAGATAGAGACCATGTCGAAAAACATCACTGGAACACGCGAAGAGTGGCTGGCAGCGCGACTCGAGCTGCTGAAGGAAGAGAAGGACGTCACGCGGCGCAGCGACGAGCTGGCGCGCAAGCGTCAGGAGCTGCCCTGGGTACGGCTCGACAAGGAATACCGATTCGACACCACGCACGGGAGTGCATCGCTGGCTGATCTGTTCAGGGGGAATTCGCAACTCATCGTCTACCACTTCATGTTCGGCCCCGACTACAAGGCGGGTTGTCCATCCTGCTCGGCGATCGCGGATGGCTTCGATGGCATCGCCGTCCACCTTCAGAATCACGATGTCGCGTTCTCGGCCGTGTCGCGCGCGCCGCTCGTCAAGCTGCAGGCGTACCAGAAGCGAATGGGATGGACGTTTCCATGGGCCTCTTCGAACGGCAGCGAATTCAACTTCGACTTCAACGTCGCAGTCACCGAAGAGCAACAGCGCAAAGGCGGGACTTCGTACAACTATGAGCGCGGCCAACACCCCATCGACACGCTTCCACTCTCGCCGATCGTCGGCGAGTTCGCAGCCATGTCGGGAACCGACGCACCGGGGTACGCGCGCGAGCGCCCCGGGATGAGCGCGTTCGTCCTCGAAGACGGCGTCGTGTACCATACCTACTCCACCTATGCGCGCGGGTTGGACGGACTCTGGGGCATGTACCAGTGGCTCGATCGCGCACCGAAAGGGCGCAATGAGCAGGGCATCTGGATGCTCCGCCACGACGAATACGCCACGCGCTGAGTCGGGTCGTGGACGTCGTTTGCACTACCGGGGAATGGGAGGTCTCACGCGGCACCGTCGCCGCGCGAGCCTCTCATCGCGCCTTTCTCTGCATCTCAGCGCTGATCTTCGCGGCGAGCGCTCTGGTGACGATCCGCTGGTGCGATTCCATGTCGTCGATGGGCGAAATGCCCATGGCCGGCGGCTGGACGATGTCGATGGCGTGGATGCGGATGCCCGGGCAGAGTTGGCCTGGCGCAGCCGCATCGTTCGTCGGGATGTGGGTGACGATGATGGTGGCGATGATGCTACCATCGCTCGTGCCGACGCTCTGGCGCTACCGCAAGGCCATCGGCGAGGCGGTCGAGCCGAGGGTCGATATGCTGACGGCGCTCGCGTTCACGGGATACTTCTTCGTGTGGGCTTTGATAGGGTTGGCCGCGTATCTGCCGGGAATCGCGCTCGCGTCACTCACGATGCAGCTACCGGCGCTGGCGCGCGCCACTCCGATCGCCGTCGGTGTGATCGTGATGGTCGCCGGCGCAATCCAGTTCACGGCGTGGAAGGCGCATCACCTCGCGTGCTGGCGCGAGCTATGCGTTCACGGCCACGCGCCCCGAGCGAGCGCGGGAACGGCCTGGAGATACGGACTGCGACTCGGCGCACACTGCAGCCTGTGCTCCGCGGGACTGACGGCGATTCTCATCGCCGTCGGAATCATGGACCTGGGCACGATGGCCGTCGTGACCGCGACCATCACCATCGAGCGGCACGCGCCGGAGGGCGAGCGTGTTGCGCGCGCGATCGGAACCGTCGCCGTGTGTGCCGGGCTATTCCTGCTCGCCCGCGCAACGCTGCCTGGTTAGCGTCGAGCCGCTACTCCGCGCGCATCGCGAGCGCAGGATCCACGTTCGCCGCTCGCAACGCCGGCACCGATGATGCCACGAGCGCTACTCCTGCCAGCACGAGCGTCACGAGCGCGTACGTCATCGGGTCGGTAGAGGTCGTGTTGAACAGCAACGCGTGCATGAGTCGCGTGAGTGCGATCGCCCCGACGATGCCGATCCCGATCCCGATTGCCACCATCGCCACGCCTTCGTTGACCACCATGCGCACGACACTTGACGGCGACGCGCCCAATGCGATTCGGATGCCGATCTCGCGCGCGCGCTGTCCAACGAGATAGGCGATCACGCCGTAGATGCCGATCGACGCGAGGAGGATCGCGACGACGGCGAATGCCGTGAGCAGCATCATGTAGAATCGCGGCTGCGCCACGGATTCGGCCAAGACGTTGTCGAGCGTTGCCACATGCGCGATCGCGAGGTCGGGGTCCAGCTCGCGAATCGCGCGCCGCGCATCAGCCACGACGGATTGCTCGTCCCGCGTGGTGTGCAGCACGATCGACATGTCGTCCGGAACCGGCCACTGGTCGTACGCAATCCAGAATTGCGGCGGCGGCGCAACGTCAAGCGAAGTCTGCTTCACATCCGCCACGATCCCGACGATATCGCCTTGCAGAGGCACCGAGTGCCGGGTCCAACCGAACGTGACGTGTTTGCCCAGCGCATCCTCGTTCGGAAAGAATTTCTTCGCGGTGGCGTCGCTGATCAGCAACACGCGCACACCGCTGGCATCATCCTGCGGAGTGAACCCGCGGCCTCGAATGAGGCGGATCCCCATGGTCGGGAAGTAGTCCGGCGTTGCAATGCGTATCTCGGCCTCGGGCTCGTCCGACTGCTTCATCGGCGCTCTCCCGGCAATCGCGAAGTGGGAGCTTCTGCCGTAACTCGTGAGGGGCATGCCCATTGCGGCGCCGGCGGACTGGACTCCGGGAATCGCGCGCATCCGCTCCATCGTCCCTCGCAGGAATGCGGCCTGCATTTCCGGCGACTTGTACTTTGCTTCCGGCAAGTTGAGCGCGAACGAAATGGAGTGATCGGTTCGAAAGCCCGGGTCAACGCGCATCAACCGCGAGAAGCTTCGAATGAGCAGTCCCGCGCCGGTCAGAAGCACCATCGAGAACGCTACCTCGGCAACGACGAGCACGCGACGCGCCCGGTAGCTGCCGGCCCGTTGGCCCACACCACGGCCGCCCTCGCGCAGCGTCTTCGAGATGTCGCGACGCAGCATCTGTCGCGCAGGCATGAGGCCGAACAACGCGCCGGTGATCGCCGTGACCGCCACAGTAAAAGCGAGAATGCCGCCATCCACGCGGATCGAGTCGAGACGCGGGATACTCGTTGGCGCCGCGGCTACTAGCACGCGCGTCCCGACGATCGCGAACACGAATCCGATTGCGCCTCCGAAGAGGGAGAGCACCATGCTCTCCGTCACCAGCTGTCTCACCAGCCGCGCCCGGCCGGCGCCGAGTGCAGTGCGCACGGCGAGCTCGCCTTCGCGCGCAACGCCGCGCACGAGAAGCAGGTTCGCGACATTTGCGCAGGCGATGAGCAGCACGAAGGCGACGCCACCCAGCAGCACCAGCAGGGGAAGGCGGAGGCTACCAGTGATCCACTCGTGCATCGGTACGACTACGGCGTCGAGGTAGGCGTCGTTATTGGGGTACAGCTGCGCGAGCCGCGCCGAGATCGCACTCAGATCGGCTTGCGCGCTTGCAACGGTGGCGCCCGCATTCAGGCGCGCGACCGTTCTGAGAAAGACCGCGTCGCGACTGTCTGCGAGTTGGGCCGGATCCCAGGTGAACGGAAACCAGAGCATCGCCTTCGTGGGCCACGCGGATCGTGCCGGGATGACTCCGGCCACGCGATACCTTTCGCCGTCGAAGGTGAGCATCGAGCCGACGAGCTTTGGATCGCCGCCAAATCGCGTGCGCCAGAGCGTCTCGTTCACCAACACGGACTTGGTCCCCTTCCACGCCGTGTCCTCCGGTGTAAAAACGGACGATCCCCGCAGAGCGGTGACGCCGAGGATGGAGAAGAAATCGCCGCTCACGTCGTAGCCGCGGAGCTGCTCGGAGTCACCCGATCCGGTGAGGACCGTCGAGTGACCCGTGAGTACGGCCATCGAAGTGAAGGAGTGATTCTGTGCCCGCCAATCGTACACGTTGGCCGGCGACGACGTGTCGGGGGGGCCGTGATACGTCGACGCCACAACCACGAGCCGCGATGGGTCCGCGAAGGGGAGCGGCCGGAGGAGAATCCCCCGCACGACGCTGAAGATCGCAGTATTCGCGCCGATGCCGATGGCGAGCGTCAGCGCGGCGACGAGTGTGAACGCCGGCGAGCGCCGGAGTGAACGCACGGCGAAGCGGACGTCGTGGACAGTCTCTTCCCAGAGCTCACTGCGCATCGTTTGCCTTTCTCGTTGTTCGTCAGCCCGTTTGCAGTATTTGCGTGCGTCTTCCAGATCACCGAACTGCCGTCGCGCCTCCGCGCGTGCGGCCTCGGGCTGCCACCCCTGCGCGATCAACTCGCTCACGCGCATGTCGAGGTGGAAGGTGAACTCCTCCTCCACGGCGGCGCCCGTGCGGCGAAAGAGGCCGAGCCTGAAGACGCGGCGAACGTCGGGGCGGGGCGGCACGGTCAGGCGGTGCGGAGCACGCGCGTCACGGCAACCGCGAACTCGAGCCAGGCGGTGCGCTCGTCGCGCAGCTGGCGGCGTCCGATAGGGGTGAGCTTGTAGTACTTCGCTCGCCGATTGTTCTCCGACACCCCCCATTCAGCGTCGATCGCGCCTTGAGCCTCGAGGCGGTGGAGCGACTTGTAAAGCGCGGCGTCGTCGACCTGCAGCGTGCCCCCGGAGCGATCGCGCAGCCAGGTGGAGATCGCGTAGCCGTGCATCGGCTGCCAGGTGAGCGCCTTGAGCACGAGGACGTTCAGCGTGCCGTAGATGAGATCGGATCCGGATTTGGGCATGATGACGTTGGACACCGGGCGCGGAGGAAAGACTTGGATCGTCGCCATACCTGCTCCACTGAACAGGTAGGTGGAGCGAACATAGGGCGGGATGGACGCAGTTGCAAGGCCCGTCGGCAACGAGCGCGCGCAGCGCTTATCAGGGTGCTGAAAAATCAGGAACAGCTCGACGCAGAGTCGCCGAGGTGAACTGAGAGTCGCAGGCGAGTGGGATTAAAGCCTTCCCTGACGACCTAGCGCAACCCTACTGATACATGATGAACAGCGGCACCGGATCCAGCTCCAGCACCTGCGCCGGCGTCAGCATCGGCTTGTCGTTCTTGTAGAACACCTTGAAGCCCGCGAACTGTACCGGCCGGTCGTGCACGTACGCCTTGTACGACCCGTACTTGAGATGCGGCGCGCCAAAGCCATCCATGTCGATCACGATCTGCACGCGCGGATCGAGCCTGATCTTCTCATGGTTCGACAGCATCGGCGTCGTGAACCGGTGCACGATCAGCATCTTGGGCGGCAGCTTGAGCGAGTCCACGAGCGCCGCGAGCACTGACGACACCGCATTGACGTCGGCCGCGTCGATCCGGCCGATGACCTTTCCCGGCACCCGCTTCGTGCCGATCGAGAACTCGGGATCGAGCGCTAGATGCACGTACGGGCGCGCGAGGTACTTCATGAGCGGCACCAGCTCCGCCGCCATCGTGCTGCGCCCCGTCTGGATGTCGAGGATGACGAGATAGTGGTGCGCTTCGGCCCATCCCATCACGCGCGCGATGAGCGTGTCCGGCATTCGCGCGCGATACAGCCCGCTCTTCCCCGGTCCCGCCTGCGCGACCGTCGCGATTAGCTCGAGCGCCGGCAACACTGGGCGCGTGCTGTCCACCGCAGCGTACTCCGCGGCCTGCTTCGCAAGGCGCGCGAGCATCGAATCGGGTTTCAGCTCGCCGAGGATGCCCATGCGCTTCGACATCGGATTGCCGTAGTACGCGACCACACGGCAGCCAGGGAAGAGCGACCCCGGCAGGCGGTGCGTTGCCGCGGAGTCGGTTTGGAGCGCGATGAGTGCCAGCGAATCGGCGTGCACCCGTGCCCGGGCGCGGGCGATGGAGTCGGCGCGCATCGCCTTCGGAGATTTCGGTGCGGTGTCGGCACGGGCACCGACCATGTGCATCGAGTCGGCGTGCGCGCGCTTCAGACTATCCGCTCGCGTTTTGGGTGCCGCTGCGCGCACTGGCGCCCGTTTCGGCGGAACTGGTATCGATCCCGTCGCGCACTGTGCAGGCACCGTGAAACCGGCAAGCGAATCGCGGCGCGATTCTCCAGTCGAGGATGTCTGCGCCACCATCGCCGGCCGGCCGCCCTTCGCCTTCGACGCCCGCGCATCGGGTGCGCTATCGCACGCCACCACCATGCCGCCCGCTAGCACGAGCAGGCGCACTGCGTACCGACCCCTCACGCGGCTCCGACCTCTTCGTCGCTGGACGCGCGCAGCGATTCAGAATCCACTCCGATCGAAGTGCACCACGCTACGTACGCGCCGGGCGCAATCTCGGACGGTTTGATCTCGCTCCTGCCACCCCAGAATACGTTCGTGTAGCTCACGGGAATCCCGGCCTCCTCGAGATGAGCATCGATCGCCGCTTTGTGCTCGAGCACTAGCTGCTTGTCGGTGCCATGCGCGACGGCCATCATGTTCACGTTCGCGAACTCGGCTCCGCCCTCGCGCCAGTACGCGTGGGTGAGAATGTGGTGGCGCCCAACCTCTCTCCCCGCCTCGATCTCGCGCCCCGGCGGCACGCGCCAGTGAAAGAGCGCGTTGTAGCGCGTCACGCGCGTGCCGTCCGCGCCCGGCTTCACGTGCTCGAGAAACGTCGAGAACCGGCCAATTACTCCGCGCTCCGCGAGCCCACGCGCGACCTGTAAAAATTCTACATATGGGACGCCCGCTTCCTCCGCGCGCGCACGCCATGGCATCGCTCCGATCTCGCTGACCGCGAGCTCGCGCTTGAGCGGCTCGAGCACTCGCCACTCGCGCTCCGACAGCTCGACGATGTTGGTGTCCATCACGCGCCCCGGCTCCTCGGACCGCGACCCTGGCGCCATCCCCTTGCGCCGAACGTGGCCGACGCCGAGCGCGAACAGGCGCTTGGCGGGCATCACGCGAAATGCCTCCGCGCCCACGCGCGCACCAACCAGCGAACAATGCTTCGTGCGCGAGTAGCCCTGCGGCACCTTGAGCGTGGTCCAGAGCCGATAGCCCGAGCCCGTGGTCGCACCGTCAGTCGAGCGAATCACGACGTGCCCCGAAAAAGGATCGTCGTGCACGAAGTACTCGAACGCCGCTTCGAGCTTCTCCTCGGGAATCCGCCACGCGACCAGCGCGCCCGGCGCGAGATTCGTCGCCATGAGAGTCTGTCGCACGCGCCGGATCGTCCCGGCGCTCAGCATGGCGCGAACACGCGCGTGCACGACGTCCTGCTCCACGCCCGACAGCCGCGCGATCTCCGCGAACGGATCCTCGAGGAAGCCCGCGATGCGATCCTCCGAGATGGCGAGGATGCGCGCGTTGGTCTCGTCACCGATGTCCGCTGGGATAGTGGCCGTGGTCATACGATCAAGATAACGCGGAGCCGTCGCCCCGCAGCACGATGCGCACGGTGGCGCCCTCGCCCTCCACGCTCGCCACCGCAATCTCCCCGCCCCAGCTCTCCACCAATCGCCTGCTGATCGCCAGCCCCAACCCGCTGCCGCGCGTGCGCGTGGAGAAATGAGGCTCGAACAGCCGCGCCTGGACGCTCGCTGGAATACCGTTGCCATCGTCGCGCACGGCGATCGCCACACGCTCCGCGGCGGCGTCCACGCGCACCTCTACCCGTGTGGCGCCCGCGAAGCGCGCGTTCTCGAGCAGGTTCAGCATCACCTCGCGCAGCTCATCCTCGCGCGCGTACGCCATAACGGGGTGCTCGATTCCGTCCATCCGCCATTCGAGCTCACCCTCGCCAAGCCGCTCGAGCTCCACCACGTCGCGCACGATCGCGCTCACATCGAGTGGCGACGCCGAGAGCACCTCGGACGGTCCCATGCCATATCGGCTGAATCCGCGTGCGATCTCGTCCAGCCGGTCGATCTCCGCGAGAATTCGCTCGGCGTTCGTCTCCAGAATCGTGTCGAAGTCCGCGCGCGCGTCTGCGTGCGCACGCTTCAGGTGCTGCACCCCGAGCCGGATGGGAGTCAACGGATTCTTGATCTCGTGCGCAACCTGGCGCGCCATCTCCCCCCAGGCGAGCACGCGTTGCGCGCGCGCGAGCTCCGTGATGTCGTCCAGCGTGAGAACGCTGCCGCCTCGCCCGGCGGCGAGCCGAGTGAGCCGCGCCTGTAGCTGCCGTCCGTGGAGCGTGAGCTCGAACTCCTCCTCCTCCAGCGCGTTCTCCGCGAACGCGCGCAGCCGCAGTGCCATCTCATCACCCAGGCTCGCCGCCCCGATGCCCGGGGGAAGGGCGCAACCGAGCATTGCTCCCGCTCGAGGATTCGCTCGCGTGCTGACGCCGTCCGCGTCGAGCGCGACGACGCCGCTCGCGACGTTGCGGAGAATCGCCGCCGTGCGCCGCTGCGCGGATTCGAGCGCCGCTCGGCTCTCGCCCAGGTCCGCGGCCATGCGGCGGAACGCCGAGAACACGGGCTGGAACTCATCCGGCGCACGCGCGGCGAGCGGCGGCTCCCGCTCGCCGCGCGCGATCGCCAGCGCCGCCGCGCGCAGCGCGCCGATCGGCTCGGCGAGCGAGCGCGATGCCACCTGGCTCAGCGCGAGTGCGGCGAGCGCGCCCAATACCGTGGCGCAGGCCACGAGCACGGCGAGATCGTGGCGCCGCTGGTCGAGCATCGCCTCCGCGCCGCGCGCCGGCGCACCGATCACGTACTCCTCGCCATTCCCCATCGCGATCCGGAATCCGAATAGCGCGGACCCGGTTCCCACGTCGTCGACCAGGCTCGCATACACCTCGCGTCCCGCAGCCAGGCTCGCGTACGCAGAGGGTGGAAGGAACCTCCCGATCGGCGCGAGCGCATCGAAGAGCGGCTGGCTCGCGCCTCGCATCTCGCCGTCCCGGTACACGAGCAGCGGGATATCCGTATGTCCCGCAAGCGACTCTCCGCGCCTCGCTTCGGCGTCCGACGCGATGCCGCGCAGCGCCTCGCGCAACACCAGATCGCGCGACTGGCGATCCTCCGTGCGCAGACGCTCGTAGCTCCAGAGCGCGAATACCAGCGCGGGGATGACGAAGAAGGCGAAGAGCACAACGGTGAGGCGCGATCGATAGCTCGTTCCCCATCGCCGCAGATGCGCGCGCAGCCGCCGCAGCACGCGTCCATCCGGTAGTGCCGCGATCATCCACAGTGCGAAGAGCAGCACGAGGTCGAGCATCACCACGAGGCCGCCGCGCTGGAGAAGGATGCCGAGCGAGCGAAGCTCGACCTCGACGTGCGCGCGCATCGGTCCCGCGGCCGTGCGTACCATGTGGTCGCCGTGCATTTCGTTCGCGTCGCGATACCAGCGTGTCGTGTCCGCGGGAAGCGTGTCGCTCGGCTGCTCGTCTACGAGCGCGACGCTGTACGGCGGCTCGCCCGTCTCCCGATCCTCCAGTCCGAGCAGGGGCGCGAAGGGATCGGTTGGGAGAAGGCGGGTACGCGGAGCGACAACGACAGTGGTCACGGAACTGTCGGCGTGCGGCACCGCCAGCACGACGAACACGCCGGGAACTCCGAGCAGCGAGCGGAGGCTCACCGCACCGGTGGCGCGCGCTTCCGCCGCGACCGCGGCAACCGCGCGCGCGGGCGGCGTGAGCTGATCGAGCGTCACCTCCGCGGCGGGAATCCCGTCCGGCGTCCAGCTCGCGAGATCCACCGGATAACCGCTGCCCACGAGATCGGAGCGCATGTAGCGCTTCACGAGATCCGCCTCCGTGCGCGGAATCGGCGACGCGCGCAAATCCGCCGTGAGTCGCTGCAGCACGTTCACGATGTCCGGCTCGACGGTGGCGAGTCCCGCCACATCGCGGTCCGCGAGGCTCGCGCGCCCGCGCACCCCCGCTCCCCACGTGAGGGTGGTGGCGACGAGCGCCGCCACGCCGCCTGCAACGAGCACCAGCCGGCGATGCGATCGCGTGAGCGCCAGCGCCGCGATCACGACCGTCCACAACACGCGATACCACGTCGGGAACGCGCCCGGCGCGCGAAGTACCACTGGCGCGATCGCCGCCGCTATCGTGGCGAAGAGCGGCGCCACCCACGGCGGCAGTCCTCGTCGCGCTCCGAAGGCCGCGCTTCCCACCGCCGCGAGTCCAATGAACAGCGATGAAGTCGCGAGGAACAACGCGACTTCCCAACCGAGCCAAAGCTCCACCGCCACGCCGCTGGGCGGTGGCGACACGCCGCCGCCCAGCACGCGCAATAGCGGCGGTGACGCGACGAGGATCGTGATCACGATCGGCACCGCGACCCATCGCCGTGGCAACCGGAGTCCCCGGCGTAGCAGCAGCAGCAGCGCGAGCAGCACGATCGTCGCCGCTATCATGAGCGCGCCGATCGATGCCGTGAACGGGCCCCCCATCTCCGTGTAATAGACCGTTGGATCGAAGAACACATCGTTCGTCGAAAACGCGTTCAGCGGCACGAGGGCGAGCAGCGCGAATGCGATTGCGAGCGGAAAGAGCCGACCGGCAAACGATCGCTCCTGCCGCCACGCCGCCACGAGAAAGAGTGCGAACGCCAGCGCGAGGAAGAGCGCGCCCGAGAGTCGCACGCGCACTAGGGTGTTGAGCCGCGCCTCCTCCTGGCCCGGCGCCACCGCGTGCGCCACGAGCAGCGTGTCGCCGCCGGAGACGTACGCGAACGAGCCCACCATCGCACCCTCCGCACTCGGTAGCACCTCGAATGCGTGCAATCCCTGCTGCTGCGCGATCCGATTCCCGATGCCCGGCGCAAGCTGGTCGCCGGGCGGCTCCGCGTACGCCACCGCCGTGGCGACGGCGCGACGCGCGCCGCGCGACTGTACCGCGTATAACACCGTGTAGAACGGCGTGTGCAGCGCGCCAACCGGGCCGCGCACGGAATCCGGCGACACCATGAGCCGCCCACCCCACGCCGCCGGCACATCGCGCTCGTACAGCACCACGCCCTGCTCGGGCGCGTCCGCGGTGAGCGCGCCCAGCGCGTCGAATGCCTCGCGCGTTGTCGCCGGTGCATCGAGTGCGCGCGCGGCCTTGTGCTGCAGCGCATCGAGCGACGACTCGATCGCGGCGCGGAAATCGCGCGCGCCCCGCTCCCCCACGAGCGCGCGATACTGCGGCCAGTGGCCGTCGATGCGCGTGAGATCGCGTTGCGAAATCGTCGCCACCACCGCAAAGGCCACGAGCGCAGCAGCGGACGCGACCGCCCAGCCCCGCGCGCCACGTGGCTCGAACATCGCGACCCCGGCCGTCACGACCGTGGCGGCAATCGCGAAAGCGAGGTAGCCTACGCTCGGGGTGCGCAGCCACCAGGCACCCGCCACGAGAGTCACGCCCGCGACGACGGTCCAAATCCGCGTCGTGACGCCGATGCCGATCGCCGCTCGCGGCGTCACGTTCACCTCATTCGGATCCGAAATGACGGCTCCCCTCCATTCGCCCGTGGCTGAGGCGCGAAAGCTCAAGTACATGATGCCCGGCGCGGTGGCCGAAGTGCTCGCGCGCGACCCGCGCCTGATCATCCCCGTCGGCACATGCGAACAGCACGGCCCTCATCTCCCCCTGGGCACCGCCACGATCATCGCGGAGCGGCTGAGCGATGATCTCTCCGCCACCTACGGCGTGCTGCTCGCGCCCACCGTCGAATATGGCGTGAACGTCGACACGGCGCGCGAGGCGCCCGGAAATTCCTGCGTACGGCGGAAAACCCTGCACCGCTTTCTCAACGACCTGCTGGCGTCGTGGGAGGCGGGCGGCGTGAAGGAATTTATCCTCATCACCGCGAACGACCACGACGCGAATCAGGACGCGCTCTCCACGGTTATTACCCGCGAGGCGCGCGTGCGCGTGGTCGATCTCTACGCAATTCCTCTCGACGATCTGCTGGAAGGTCAGGCGGAGCACATGCACGGCGACGAGGCCGACACATCGCTCATGCTCCATCTCGCTCCGGAGCTCGTGCGCATGGAGTGGGCACAGGACTCGATGGTGAGCCGTGAGACACTGCGTCGTTACCGGCGCGGTCATTTGCGCGTCCCCAGGGAAAGTGCGGGCTCGATCGGCAGGCCCACGCTCGCCACTGCGGCCAAGGGACGTGCGATGTACGAGCGCATTCGGCAGCGCGTCAGCGAACGAATCTTCCTCACACCCGCCCTGGACGCATGAACACTCCCCTGCGCCGCGGGTATCATATTTCGCACATGCGTATCCTCTCGTTCGCTGCCGCGCTCACGCTCGGCCTGCCGAGCCTTTCCCCCGCCCAGGTCACTACGGTGGACGAGGGATCGTTCTCGATTTTCCGTGGCGGTGAGCGCCCCGCCAATCGCATCGGGCAGGAGTCGTTCACCATCCGCCGCACGAAGGGCGCGGGCGGCGACGTCGTTGTCGCCAACGCCACCGTCACCTTCGACACCGAGCATCTCGCCCCGGCGCTGCGCACCGACACGTCGTTCTCGCCGCTCGCGTACCAAGTGGAAGTGCGCACGGGCAACGACGTCGAGCGCCTGCGCGGCCGCATCGGCGGCGGCCGATTCAGCGCGCAGCTCAAGAACGCGCGCGGCGAGTCGTCCAAGGAATACATCGTGTCCGACGGTGCTCTCATTCTCGATGACGACATCTTTCACCAGTACTATTTCCTCGTGCAGCGGGCGCGCGGCGGCACAGCCACGATTCCGGTGGTGATCCCCCGCCGCAACACGCAGGAGACGATGCGCATCCAAACCGGCGCCAACGAGCAGGTGCGCGTGGGCACGACGTCGGTGGAGGGTCGCCACTACACCATCACGGAGCCGAGCGGTTCCACCCGGCAGGTCTGGGCGGACGCGCAGGGACGGATCCTCAAGGTGCAGCTGGACGCCGGCAACATCATTGCCGTCCGTGACGAGCTGCCCCACTAGCTTCAGCCCCGCTCTACCCCATCCGGAGCGCGTTTGCTCCGCGCCTGAAACCTCGTGCCCGCTCAAGACGTATTGGGCGTGACTTCGGACATGAGGACAGGAAACAATGCGGTGCAAGTCAGCCGTCACGATCGCCATTGGCATCGTGACTGTAGTATTGCCGGTCACCCGCGCGAATGCGCAGGCGGTGGACACCACCGGCGGCCCCGAGCTCTCGCTCGAGCAGGCGATCTCGATCGCGACGAAGAGCAATCCCGGACATCTTCAGATCGTCGAGGCGCGGCGCACCGCCGCCGCCAAGCGACGCTCCGCGTACGGCGCCCTCCTTCCTCGTGCCGACGCGCAGCTCCAGGGGCTCTACCTCAAGCAGGGAAACAACCTGGTGAGTAGCGGCTTTGCCTTCGGCAACGGGTCCGACGTGAAGCAGTCGTCCTACTTCCTCGGCCTCACCTACAACGTCAACACGAGCACCTTTCTCAATCCAAAAATCGAGTCGGCGAACGTGACCGCAGCAGAGGCCGACGTCACCAACTCCGCGTCCACCGTTCGCTCGCAGATCACGCAGGATTATTTCACCGTCCTCGGAGATCAGGCGAAAGCGCGATTGGAGGATTCGCTGATCGCGAACGCCCAAAGCCAGCTCGAGCTCGCGAAGGCGAAGCTGGCGGTCGGATCGGGGATCACGCTCGATGTGTCGAAGGCCGAAGTCAATCTGGGCACGCAGCAGGTCGCGGCGATTCGCGCGCGCAACCAGGTATCGGTCGACCGGCTGACACTCTTTCAGGACATGGGCGTAAGCCTGCCCTTGAACTCGCGGCTTACGACGACCTTTCCAGTGCAGGCTCCGACCTTCACGGTGGATTCGGTGCTCTCTCTGGCGCGGGTGGACAATCCGGCGATCCTGGCCGCGCGCACGCGCGACGAGTCGGCGGCGCTGAGCGTGAAGGCGGCTCACGGCAGCTACCTGCCCACGCTTCAGGTATCGACCGGGCTCGGCGGATACACGAATACCTTCACCAACCCTAACTTTCTAATCGGCCAGGCTGCCCAGGGGATCGGGAGCTGCCTGGCGCAGGATTCGATTCGGGTAGGCGCCGGACTTTCGAGCCAAGCGGCGCAGTGCGGCACGCTGATGCCCGACGGAACGCTTCCGCCGGCCGCGGCGGCGGCGATCCGGAAGTCGAACGAGGGATTTCCATTCGGGTTCACCCGCCAGCCATTCCAGATTTCCGCGACGCTCTCGCTGCCGATCTTCGACAACTTCCAGCGCGAGCAGCATGTGGAGGAGGCAGAGGCGGCACGCAACGATGCGAAGTACGTGATTCGCGCGCAGGAGCTCAAGACGACGGCGACAGTGACGGCGGCGTACCTGACCGTGCAGGCACAGGCGCAACAGGTCGACCTTCAGGACAAGACCGCGGCGCAGGCGCGCGAAACGCTTCGGCTGGCGCAGGAGCGCTACCGGGTTGGACTCGCCGCATTTCTCGATGTGAGCGACGCACGTTCGCAATACGCACAGGCCGAGAGCGATCGCATCAATGCGGTCTATGATTACCATAAGGCCTTCGCCGTGCTCGAAGCGGCCGTGGGCCGTCCACTGCGATAATCGGAGAATTACATGACTCGACGGGGAAAGGCGATTACCGCAGGCGTGGTTGTGGCGTGCCTGGTAGGCGTCATCGCTCTCGCGGCCGCCAAGCGGAGCGATAAGGCGGTTGAGGTTCGCCTCGAGAAGGTGCAACGCCGCGATCTGGTGGCGTACGTCACCGCGAGCGGACAGGTGCAGCCGCACACCAAGGTCGATGTCGCCTCGGACGTGAGCGGTCGCATCGTCAAGCTGTCGGTGAAGGAGGGAGACATCGTGAAGAAGGGACAGTTCCTCCTTCAGATCGATCCTGCCACCTATGATGCCGACGTGCAGCGCCAGCAGGCGGGGGTGGCATCGGCCGGTGCCGACCTGGCGCGCGCGAAGGCGAATCTGGAGCAGTCGCAGAGTGCTCTGCGCCGTTCGAGCGACATCGTCAAGACAAATCCGGAGCTCATCTCTGCCGAGCAGTTGGAGGAGCTGAAGACAACGGTCGATGTGAACAACGCGTTGTATCAGGCAGCCAAGCACAACGTCGATCAGGCGTCGGCGGCGCTCAACAACTCGCAGTCGCTGCTGGCGAAGACGACGATCGTCGCGCCCATGAACGGGCGAATCACGCGCCTAGCCGTGCAGCAGGGTGAGACCGCCGTTCCCGGAACGTTCAACAAGGATGCGGCTCTATTGCTCACGATCTCCGACATGTCCGTGCTCGAGACGCTGGTGAAGGTGGATGAGACCGACGTCGCGCGTCTCGCTGTTGGCGACACCGCACAGGTGCTGATCGATGCCTTTCCGGACACGACGTTCCGCGGCAAGGTGACCGAGATTGCGCACAGCTCGGTGCAGGGTGCGTCAACGGCGACCGCCGCGGCGAACAGCGATCAGGCGGTGGATTACGAAGTGCGCGTGCAGCTGCTCGACCCTCCGCCGGAAACGCGTCCCGATTTCTCCGCGACCGCCAAGATCGTGTGGGATACGCGCAAGAGCGCGCTCAGCATCCCGATCATCGCGCTTACCGTGCGCGAGCACGAGGCGAACGAGAACAAGGATTCAGCCGCTGTCGCGCTTGGGAGGAAGGCGACCCGGGACATTGCACAGAAGGACGTGGAGGGGGTATTCGTAGTCGGGAAGGACAGCCGCGTCACCTTCCGTCCGGTGAAGGTTGGCATTCCGGGCGAGGAATACTTCGAAGTGCTGAGCGGCCTGAACGAGGGTGAAACAGTGGTCGCGGGCAGTTACCAGGCGATTCGCTCGCTGCACGACAGCGCGACTGTGAAAGAGATCAAGAAGGACGACAAGAAGAAGGAGGCGAAGGCGTGAGCGTGATCGAGCAGGGCGTGGCGATGAGCACCACCGCCGAGCGTAAGGCGGTGACCGGCTTGCCTGGCGCGGTGCCATCGTCGGACTGGGTGATCGTGACGCGCGGCATCACGCGCAACTACGACATGGGCGGCGAAGTAGTGCACGCCCTGCGCGGAGTCGAGCTCGCGGTGCGGCGCAACGAGTATGTCGCGATCATGGGTCCGTCCGGCTCGGGAAAGTCCACGCTCATGAATCTCATCGGATGTCTCGATACGCCTTCCTCCGGCGAGTATTGGCTGAACGGCGTGCTCGTGTCGCGCATGGCTGACGACGAGTTGGCGCGCATCCGCAACCGCGAGATCGGTTTCGTCTTCCAGACATTCAACCTGCTCCCGCGCGCGTCGGCGTTGCACAACGTGGAGCTGCCGCTCGTGTACGCCGGAGTGGGTTCGGCCGAGCGAAAGGCGCGCGCGAGGGAAGCGCTCGAGCGCGTGCAGCTCGGCGACCGCATGGACCATCGCCCGAACGAGCTCTCCGGCGGACAGCGCCAGCGCGTCGCGATCGCGCGCGCGCTGGTGAACCGTCCCGCGATTCTTCTCGCCGACGAGCCCACGGGAAATCTGGACTCGACGACGAGTGAGGAGATCATGCGCGTGTTCGAGGAGCTCTCCGCGGCGGGCCAGACCGTGATCATGGTGACGCACGAGCCGGACATCGCGTCGCACGCGCGGCGGGTAGTGGTGCTGCGCGATGGACGCATCTCGTCGGACGAGCCCCGAGATACCTTCGTCGCAACGCTCAACGCACGAGTGTAGCCAATGTCACTCCTCGACGCCGTCAGGCTCGCGCTCACGCAGATTCGCGTGCAGAAGCTCAAGAGCTTCTTCACGCTGCTGGGTGTGACGATCGGCGTCATGTTCCTGATTGCGGTCGTGTCGATCGTAAACGGGATGTCGAACTACGTGGAGGTGGACTTCGCGCAGAAATTCCTGGGCGTCAACACGTTCACGTTGCGGCGGTACCCGGATTTCTCCGGCGGCAACGTGACGTCGGAGACCTGGAAGGAGTGGCAACGGCGCCCGCTCATCACGGTGGAGGACGCGGAGGCGGTGCGCGATGCGCTACCCCCGGGCACACACTGGGCGATCAACGACATGACGTGGGGCAACCCGTCCACGCAATACCGGAACGGCGGCCCGCAGTCGCTCGTGGCCGCGGTGTCTGCGGATTACTTCCTCATCAAGAATCTCGATGTCGAGCGCGGACGCGTGTTCACCGAACAGGAAGAAATGATCGGCGCACCGGTCGTCGTGATCGGCAAGGAGACCGCGGAGACGTACTTTCCGAACCTCGATCCGCTCGGCCGCGAGATCCGGCTGGAGGGACTTCCCTTTCGTGTGATTGGCGTGCTCGAGAAACAGGGGACCACCTTCGGCCTGTCGCTCGACCGCCAGGTGATCGGACCGTTCCACTCGGCGCT
>JANWLO010000074.1 GCA_025450815.1 Gemmatimonadaceae bacterium | reverse complement strand
TTCGCGCGTTCGGACGCGAGGGGATGGAGGCGCGGATTCGAGAGCATTGCCGTCTCGCGGAGCTGTTTGCGAGCTGGGTGGAGGCGGATCCCTACTATAGTATTGCGGTTCCCGTAACGATGGCGGTGATCTGCTTTCGATTCACGCCTCCGGGCGCAACCGCGGAAGAGTGTGACGCGCTGAATGAGCATGTAGTTGAGGCCGTGAATACCGCTGGTGATGCCTATCTCACGCACACGGTGCTGCGCAACCGAACCGTGATGCGCGTGGGGGTCGGCAACGTGCTGACGGAGGAACGTCATCTTGCGCATGCGTGGCAGCGCATCCGAGAGCACGCAGCGCGGCTCGCGCGATGAGCGACGAGATGCTTGACGATCGCTCGCACGGCCCGGCGGTGCGTATGCCTCCACCGCTCCTGTACCTGTTGCCGATGGCGATGGGGTTCATCGCCCAGTACTTCGTACCGATCGGGATCGTGACCGGCGTGCGCCCCGCGCACATGCTTCGGCTCGTGGGGTGGGCGGAGATTCTGATTGGCGCCGCGCTCAACGCGTGGGCTCTGCGTACGTTCTACCGGCTACACACCACCGTATTGCCTCACCGGAGGGTGCGCGCACTCGCGGCGGAAGGGCCATACAAGCTCACGCGTAACCCAATGTATCTCGGCTTCGCCATCGTCTAACTCGGCGTCGCCTTCGTGGCGAACGCGTTCTGGGTGCTGCTCTTTCTACCGGAGGCGATCGCGTTCGTTTCCCTCTTCGTCATCGGTCGCGAGGAGAGTTATCTCCGCCGCGAGTTCGGCAGTGAGTACGACGACTACCGCGCCCGCGTACGGCGCTGGCTCTGAGGGCGAGCTATCTCCGCGAGGCGCGGTAGACGTTTTCCAGCAGCATTAGCGCGACGGCGATGAACAGCGCGGGTGCGCGCCAGTGCGTGGGGATGCCGACGCGCGGAAGGACGAACGCCGCGAGCGCGACGCACACCAGTGTGCCGATGGTGAGCGTCGCGTCCTCCACGAATAGCCCCCAGAGCTCCTTCACCGCAACGCGAAAGGCACTCATCGTGCGCGTGCGATGCGAACGCCGAGCATCGAGAGCAGGAGCAGCGCAGCGATCATGCCGAGGAGCGCGAGATCTTCGCCGGGCCAGGGGAAGCCGAGTCCCTCGCCTATCCAGAAGATGCCGAAGCCCGTGAGCATGATGCCGACGATGTACTTGAGCGTGTTCTCGGGCACGCGCGAGAGCGGGCGGTGGAGGACAATGCCGAGCGCTATGACGAGCAGCGCGGCGAGCGCGGCCCCCAGGCTGGCGACGAGTAGCGAACCACCGGCGCCGATGGCGAGCACGGTGAAGGTGACCTCGAGTCCCTCGAGCGTGACGGCCTTGAAGCACGCGACGAAGGCGATGGTGTCGAAGCGGGTGCGAGTCGACGCGCCCGCCTCGCGCATGAGTGCCTTCTCCGCTTCGTAGATCTTCGCTTCGTCGTGGATGGAGATGACGCCGGCCGCGCGGAGGATTGCCTTGCGGAGCCAGCGGATGCCGAAGAGCAGTAGCAGGATGCCCACGATGAGCTGCAACGTGGTGATCGGCACGCGCCCCAGCGCGGGACCGAAGATAGCGATGAGGACCACGAGAAAAATGCCGCTCGCGCCGGCGCCGAACAGCGATGCACGCCACCCTCGCGTGGTGCCCACGGCCAGAACGATCGTGAGTGCTTCGACACACTCGACCAGCGAGGCGAGAAACGCCGCGACGAAGGCGGTGCTAGCGTGCAGCCAGGACATTCACTCCCCTCCTCACCATGACTCGAGATTGGCGCGCAGTCGCGACAGCGCGGCTTCGCCCGTGACCACGACGAGCCTGTCGCCGGCCTCGAGGATCGTCGCTGCACTGGGAACGATCATCTCACCGTTGCGGACGAGCGCAACGATGTTCGTGTCGCCACCATCGAGCTTCCGTCCGCTCGAGGCGACTGTCGTGCCGACGTATGGACTGTCCTTCTTGAGCGACCCGGCCACCAACCGCCGATCGCCGGGAAGCTCCACCGCGAGCCCCGAGCGCAGGAGCGCCACCAGATCCAGCTCGCCCACGCCCGACAGGTCGCGCGGCGCCTCGTCGCGCAGCATCGTCAGCGCGCTCACGAGATGCTGCGTGTGATGCGCGGGCGAAGAAGCACGCGTCACGACCTGTGCCTCGTACAGGCTCGAGTACTTGGAGTGCCGCGACAGCCGCGCCTGCACGAAGTAGCTGATGATCACCGCGAGCGCGGCGGGGACGAGCAGCGTGTATCCGCCGGTCATCTCGGTGACCATCATGAGGGTGGCGATCGGCACGCGCGCCGCGCCCGCGAACACCGCCGCCATCCCGACGATCACGAACGGAGCCGAGGGCAGGCCGGCGAGAGTCGCACACAGCCCGCCGAGCATCGCGCCCGCGTACAACGTTGGTGCGAATACTCCTCCAGACCCGCCCGATCCTACCGTCAGGCTCATCGCGAGGAGCTTTGCGATGACGAGTATCGCGAGTGTGCCGAGCGCGATTCGCCCATCGATCGCCATCTGTATCCATCCGTATCCGCCGCCGATCACCTGCGGCAGCACGAGCGCGAGAAGTCCCGTGAGGAATGCGCCGATCGCTGGTCGCCAGATCGGCGACACCGGAAGACTGCGAATGAGATCGCGCGTCCTATAGAACATCTCCGGCGTCGCGGTCGCAACCAGGCCAGCCGCAACGCCAAGTGCGACGTACCATGCGGTGTCGAGCGCGCTGTGAAGTGGCGCGATTGGTGGAATGCGAAACAGCGGCTCCCACCCCGCGACGAGTCCGTTGAGCGCGTACGCGATGATTGCGCCGAGAGCTGCGTAGAGCAGCGCACCCGACTCGAACTCCATGTCGGAGTAGAGCACCTCGATCACGAGGAGTGCGGTGCCGATGGGCGATCGGAAGATCGCCGACAATCCGGCGGCGGCACCCACGAGCAAGAGCAGCCGCCGGTCGCGTTCATCGCGTCCGGTGAGCGTGGCATACCAGGAGCCAATGCCCGCCGTCACGAGCGCGATCGGACCCTCGCGTCCGGCCGAACCTCCGGATCCGATCGTGATGACGGAAGCGACGAGCTTCACCGGCGCCACGCGACCGCGAAGCTTCCCCTCGGTTTGGTGGAATGCGCGGACGACGGCGTCCGTGCCGTGCCCCTCGGCTTCCGGCGCCAACCACTCGGTGATCGCACCGACGACGAGACCACCCACGCCGGCAATGAGAGGGATGAGCCACAGGCCGTGCGCGCCGATTATCTGTACGGGCGATCCACCCTCGAGCGGTAATCCGGGCGGCGTGTAGCCCGCGAGGCGTCCGAGCAGGAACCCGCTCGTCAACTTCAACAGATAGGTGAAGGACAGCGCCGCGGCCGCGCCCGCAGCGCCGAGCACGATGGTGTCGAGGATCAGTCGTCGCTGGCGTCCACGAACGGCGGCCACCGCGGGCAGAATGCGCGCGCCGATGACACCGACCTCGGCGGCAGTTCCTGGGCCGCGCTCCGGCCCCTCCGTGGTCATCGACTTCTGTCCCGCGCGACGTGATTCACTCGGCAATCTGTATTCAAGTTCGCGCTCGGATGACAGACGTTCAGCGCACCAGCCGCGCCGTGGTACGGCGGCCGGTCACACGCTGAATCGAAATGCGATTCTCGGCGACGTGACGCGACGAGAGCAGCGTCAGCACGCTGTCGATGGCCGGGCTCCGCGCCCCCCCGCCAACGGACAAGGCGAGTCGCAGCGATGAGTCGGCCCGCATCGCATCCGCCAATGTATCGAGCATCGCGACGGTTTGCGCGCTCACGAAGCGCGGCGCCATCGACAGCTGCTCCGTCTCGAGGTCGAGCGCGGGCAGCTGCAACGCGCTGGCAAGCTGCCGCCGTACGATGTCGCGCGCCTGCGTCGTGAGCGAATCGGGCGACAGATAGCGAAGGTGGATGTGCAGCGTGTCTGATGCATCGCGCACGCTGAAGGAGAAGCCGAGGGTGGTGATGGAGTCGGGAAGAGCGAGCGTCCGCATCGCGCGCGCGACCGCGGCCTGCGTTGCCGCGATACTCGCTCCCGGCGTTGGCGCGGCGGTTGCCGCCGCTGGGGCCGCTGCTGGGTCCCGAGAGGCGATCATCGTCGCGAGGTGGCCGAGATCGCGGCTGGAGGCGGGCAGCTGCTCGAGGACGAGATCCACGGGCTCACCGGCGTCGGCGGATGCGCGCTGTTCGAACGCGCGCCGCGTGGAATCGTCGAACCAGCGGGTGGTGGCGACATTGAGAATCACCCGCGTGCGGTGCTGCCCGAGCGTGACGTCGCGGCTCACGATGAAGGCGCGTCCGGGCGCGCTGAACGGCTTGGCCGCCTCCCTCACGGCGCGCTGCACACGCGCCTCCCGCGTGATCTGCTTCAACGACTCGCTGAGCGGGATGACGACGAGCGCCACGAACATGAGCACGAGCACTAGCCGCGCCGGAATAGATCGCAGAATGCCCATCGAGCGCACGCCAGGCGCGCGCTCCGTCCACCCGGCAAGCCCGCTCGGACGCGATTCGCGGTGCCAGCGGCTCACTTCCTCTACCACCTCGGCGCGATGCATGCCGGCGATGAGAAAGACGATCATGGCACTCATTACGATGCCGGCGAGATTGGCGCCGTAGAGCAGAAGGCTGCCACGAATCACCGTCCAGTCCCAGCCGGTTCCAATGCCGAAGCCGGTGACGGCGAGCGGCGGCACGAGCGCTACGGAGACGGCGACTCCCGGTACCGCGCCCGCGAGACGGTCTCCGCGCGACACGGTGACGACGGCGCCAGCGAGGCCGGAAAATACCGCAATGGCGAGATCGAGCGTCGTTGGCCGCGTGCGCGACGCGATCTCCGCCGTGATCTCCGAAAAGGGAAGCATGACCGTGATCAGCGCCGCAACTCCGATCACAACCATGGTGCTGACGGCAATTGCCACTGCTGTTTGCGCGGCAAGGCGGCCGTCGCCGATTGCCAGCGCGAGCGCGAGCCCGATGACCGGCGCCAGAAGCGGCGCGATGAGCATGGCCCCGATGACGACCGCCGCGCTGTTGAGCGAGAGGCCGAGCAGGGCGATCGCGCCGGCCATTCCGAGCACGAGCCAGTAGGACGCGCCGGTGTCCGTTGCCGAGCCGGCCGCTTCGTTGAAGATGGCTCGACGGCCATCGGCGTCGAGCCATCCACGAAGGAACTTCACGAGCCTGACAGCAGCGCTGCCGCGCACCTCACGATTCACTTGGCTGATCCTTGCCGTCCGTTTCGGCGTCAGCCCGGCCGTACTGCGCCGGAATCGTGATGGCGTTGCCGTCCCGGAGCGATCTGTAGTGCGGCGACATGATCTCCACACCGCCTTCGTTGAACGAGTCCTGTATGTTCGCGTGAAGCAGCGACATGGTGGTGGCCATGAGATCGGCACGCGCGGTGGAGGCGTTCAGTTCATAGCTGACGAAGAAGTCGTCGAGGCTGGTTTGCAGCACGAAGGGGGCCGGACTGGTGAGAATCTCCGGCGTGCGCTGCGCCGCGCCCGTGAGCAGATCGTGCACCGTTCGCCACGGCGCGTCGTAGCCGATGGTCACCGTGGTGTGCAGCACGAGGCCCACATCGGATGCGAGTCGCGTGTAGTTCAACACCTGCGCGGCGAGTACGGCGCCGTTGGGGATGGTCACCTCCACGTTCTTGATCGTCCGGATGCGCGTGACGAGGAGCGACCGTTCGGTGACATCACCGATGGCCTCGCCGATCTTGACGCGATCGCCGACCTCGAAGGCGCGGGTATAGGTGAGCACGATGCCGGCAACGATGTTGCTCACCGCGGACGACGAGCCGAGTGAAAAGAGAACGCCGAGGAAAAGGGTGACACCCTTGAAGGCATCGGTGTGCGCGCCGGGAAGGTAGGGGAAACCCGTGACGGCGGCGAACGCCAGAACGAGCACGCGAACGATCTTGTATGTGGGGTCGGCCCACTCCGGGTAGAACCCCCCGAACGTGATGGCGCCGCTCCCGATCGCGTTGAAAATGGCGTGCACGAGCTTGAGCACATAGCGCGTGATCAGCACGATCACGAGCAGGTAGAACAGGTTCGGCAGAAATGCGAGGAGTCCAAACGCGGCCGCCGCGAGCGGCGTGAGCGCATAGCCCACGATCTTGCGCGACAGCTCCTCCGTCCACGGGAAGAAGCTCAGCACGAGCGGGACGTAGACGTACAGGAGCACGAGCGTCACGGCAGCGCGGAGAATGCGCGCGGCCAGTACGAGCACGCGCGTGAGCCGCGCGGCGGACAGGAGCTCTAGCTGCTGGATGCGAAGCGCCGGAATCCGCGCCTCGCGAATCGCATCGAGTCGCCGGTACAGCCGCGGAAACGCGAGGTGGAGCAGCCACAGGGCGGCGAGCAGTGCGAGCGATGCGAGCGCCGCAAAGCCCAGGTCGATGAGAATTGCCCGCGCGCTCACCGCCTCGTGCTCCGTCGAGAGCGCGTGCACGATGCGCGATGCGTAGCGCGCGGCGATCACGCCGCGCGGCTGGCCGAGCGGGGACGCGTCGGCATCGAGCACCGTCATCACGACGATCTGCCGTGCGACGAGCTCCGTGTAGCTCCCGCGATCGACGATGGACATGGAGTCCAGCTGCGCGCCATTGTGTTCCGCGAGCTCCGCGAGCCTGGAGGTCACCGCCGCGGCACGCTGGCCGGCATCGAACGGACCGAGCGTGCCGAACAGCCGGAACAATGTGTCGCGTCGGAAGACGACGGCTGTTCCGGCGACGGAGTCCGGCTTCGCATCGGACTGCCGCGCCGAATCGGCGGTGCGGGCGGCTGCCGTCGTGCTGCTCGATTGCCCCGCAAGCGGCGTCGCGCCCAAAAGCAGCAGGAGCCACAGTCGGGCGAGCAATCCACCAATCGTCATCTGTGCCTCGCTCGAGCTGGTGCGACGGTGTGCGATGAGCAATACGATACGCACGAACGGCGGCCCTCGCTACCGCGATCACCGCCGAGAGCACGCGGGCGAGCAACGATCGCGTGGCGCGCTTGTGCAGCTCGTAGGACCGTCATTACTCCGGCGCGACCGGTGGCACCGGAGCCGCCAGCCGCCGCGCAAAAATCGCGGTGGCGCTGCCCTGCAGCAGAATCGAAACGATCACGACGCCAAAGGTGATGATGACGATGTTGTTCCGGTACGGAAAGGATTCCGGGAGACTGATCGAGAGCACCATCGACAGGGCGCCGCGCAGTCCGCCGATGACGAGCAGCGGCGGCCACGCGGCAGGGAGACGCTCGCGTGTCGGATGCAGGAGCGCGCTCACGCCGAGGATCATGACGGCGCGGCCAGCCGTCACGGCGAGGTAGGCGAGGAGAATGGCGAGCCACGCGTCGGCGAGCGTGCTCACGTGCACCTGGAGGCCGAGCAGCAGAAAGACGATGGAGTTGAGCATGAACGAGACGTACGACCAGAAGCCAACCACGGAGTCGCGCGTCGCACGCGACATCGCCATCCGAGCGGCGTAGCTCCCGCAGACCATCCCGGCGGACACGGTTGCGATGACGCCGCTCACGCCGAACGACTCGGCGATCGCGAACGAGCCGTAAGCGGCAATCATCGTGAGCGTGATCTCGCTCGCCGCGTCATCGAGTCGCCGCATGAGAAAGGTGATGCCGAGGGCGGTGAGCACACCCGCCGCGACGCCGCCGCCGACCATGATGCCGAACCGCGCGAGCATATGAAGCAGGGATGGCGCCGCCGCCGGCCCACCGGTGGCTACGGAAAGCGCGAGCGTAAAGAGCACGATGGCCGTGCCGTCATTCAGCAGGCTTTCGCCCTCCACGAGCACCTGCAGGCGCCGGTCGACGCCGAGCTCACGAAAGAGCGCGACGACTGCGACCGGATCGGTGGCGGCGATGAGCGCCGCGAACACCAGCGCCTGCCGCCACCCCACGCCCTCGAGCCAGCCGGCGGATGCGGCGCCGAGGACGAGCAGCGCGGTGAGGGCGATCGCGACGATGACGCCGGGTACGGCGAGCGCGATGATCGCGAACTTGTTCCGCCAGAACTCGTCGGCCTTGAGATGATACGCGGCCTCGAAGATCAGTCCGGGCAGGAAGATGGCGAAGAGCAGATCCTTGCTGAGCACCGGTACGTGAAACGAACCCAGGGATGCGATGGCCAATCCCACGGCGACGAGTGCGACCGTGTAAGGGATGTGCACGCGCCGCGAGAGCGCCGCCACGAACGTGGCGACGAGCAGCAGCATGATGAACACATGCACGGTGTGCACGGGCACAGGGACCTCCGGCGCGAGGGATCACTTGCGGCAGCGCAGCCGGGAACACATCCGGTAGAGCGCTGTGCCGAAGTTACCGACGCGGGCGTCTGCCGGTAGAGCGCGTGAAGCCATTTTTCGCCGCGGCGTGCGATGAAGGCGATCGAGTGAATAGCGCTCGACTATGCAGGTCCTGCAACTGACCAATCTCACGACATCCGATTTTTCGGGTGCCGACGCTCTCCTCTTGACTTTCGACAGGAGCGGCACGATCTTCTGTCGAAACTCTACAAGAGAGAGCGATGCTCGCCACGCCCACCGATGTCCTTCGCGGCACACTCGATTTGTTGGTCCTCAAGACGCTCACCCTCCAGCCTATGCACGGCTGGGGGATCAGCCAACGCATCGAGCAGGTCTCGCGCGGCACGCTCGACGTCAATCAGGGTTCGCTCTATCCCGCGCTCCAGCGCCTCGAGCAGAAGGGATGGATCGACAGCGAGTGGCGCACCACCGAGAACAACCGGCGGGCGAGGTACTACAAGCTCACGGGTGCCGGCAAGCGCGCGCTCGGCAACGAGCTCGCGAGCTGGCGCCGCTACGTCGCATCGGTCGAGCTGATCCTCGAGAGCGCGAATGCATTGGCTTAGAGGACTCGCGAAGCGCATCCGCGCGCTCGCGCATCCGGATGGCGCCGAGCGCGACCTCGACGATGAGATCTGCTTCCATCTCGAACAGGAGACGGCGAAGAACATCGCACTCGGTTTCGCACCGCGCGAGGCACGGCGGCGCGCGCTCGTGGCATTCGGCGGCATCGCGCAGACGCGCGAGCAGCATCGCGATGTACGCGTGGTGCGCTGGTTCGCCGACCTGATCGCAGACGGGCGCTTCGCGCTCCGCTCGCTGCGTCGCGCGCCCGTCCTCGCCGGCGCCGCCATCATCACCCTCGCACTCGGCATCGGCGCAACGACGGCCATCTACACGGTGGTCAACGCCGTGCTGCTTCGACCGCTCCCGTTCGCGCATCCCGAGCAGCTCTACATGGTGGGCGAAAACAACGCCGAGCGTGACTGGCATCTGCAGGATGCCGCACCCGCGAACTTTCTCGACTGGAAGGAGCAGGTGCCGGCGTTCCAGCAAATGGCGGGCTACGCCGACGGAGGCTTCACCGCAACGCTGACGGGGGAGGGCGAGCCGCGCATCGTGAGCTTCGCTCTCGTCACCGGCGGCTTCTTCGATCTACTCGGCGTCCGCCCCGAGCTCGGACGCGTCTTCCGCGAGGAAGAAACGTGGCACCAGCCCGTGGGCGTCGCCGTCATCAGCGACCGCTTCTGGCGCGGCACCATGGGCGGCGATCCGCACATCATCGGCCGCACGATCAGGCTCGATGGAGGCAACGTCGAGGTCATCGGTGTGGTACCGGCGGACTTCGCATTTCCTGCGGCAGATGTGAATGTCTGGCAATCGGTTGGATGGAACGCCGCCGATCGCTCGGCCATTCAGTTTCGTCGTGCGCACTGGATTCGCGCAATCGCTCGCGTGCGGCCGTCGATTCCGGAATCCGCCGCGAACGCGCAGCTGCAATCGGTAGTGAGCCGGCTGCAGCAGCAGTATCCGGAAACCAACCGGAACATGGGCGCCGAGATGAAGCCGCTGCACGAGTTTCTCACGGGCGATGCGAAGCGGCCGCTGGTGGTGCTGCTCGGTGCAGTCGGGCTGCTTCTGCTCATCGCGTGCGCGAACGTCGGCAACTTGCTCCTCGTGCACGCCGCCGGCCGGCAGCGCGAGCTCGCGCTCCGTCTCGCACTCGGCGCGGGCCGCACGCGGCTCGTGCGACAGGTGCTCACCGAGAGCGTCGTGTTGTCGCTGCTCGGCGGTGCGGTCGGGCTCGCGCTGGGTGTCGCCGGCGTGCGCGTGCTCACGGCGATACAGCCCCGCCACATGCTTCCCGTGCACGCGTTCGGCATCGACTGGCGCGTGTTGTTGTTCGTGTTCGTGATCACGACCGCGAGCGGAATTCTGTTCGGCATCGCACCCTCGCTCTAGGGTCAGCGCCAGCAGCCCGCGAGCGCGCTGGGCGAGGGCGGGCGGACGGCGGGTGTGGGACAGCGGATGCGCCGGTGGGGCGATGTGCTCGTGGTTGGTGAGGTCGCGCTCGCGCTGTTGCTCACGGTCGGCGCCGGACTGCTCGTGCGATCGTTTCGGGAGCTCCAACGCATCGACCCGGGCTTCGACGCGAGCGGGGTGCTCGCGCTCGACCTCCAGGTGGGTGGTGGGCGCTACGACAGCGCGGCCACGCTCGTCGCCTTCGAGCACGATCTGATCAGCCGCGCGCACGCGCTGCCAGGTGTACAATCCGCGGCGCTCACTTCATCGCTGCCGCTCACGGCACTCGGCTGGACGAGTGACTTCTCGATCGCGGGACGTGCGCGCGACGAGTACGCGACTGAGGTCGCGCATCGCGAGCTGTCGCCGGAGTATCTGCGTGTGATGCGAGTACCGCTGCGGCGCGGCAGGATGTTCACCGACGCCGACGCGCGGAGTGCCGAGCGAGTGGTGGTGGTGAACGAGGCGCTGGTGCACCGGTACTTCGCGGGCCAGGATCCAATCGGCCAGCGGATCTCCTTCGATCGCGTGCCCGACTCGACTTCGAAGTGGCGCACCATCGTCGGCGTCGTGGGGAACGAGCGTCAAATTGCCGTGGCGACCGAGCCGCGCGATGAAATTCTGGCGCCCATCGCTCAGGATCCGCAGCAGGGAATCTCGCTTCTCGTGCGAACCGCGAGCGACCCGCTCGCGATGGTTGCACCGCTGCGCGGTGTCGTGCGCGACATCGATCCGAACCTCGCGATCCAGTCGTTTCGGACGATGAGCGCTGTGCGCGCGGCATCGCTCGCGCGCGATCGGTTCTTGATGACGATGCTCATCGTCTTCGCCGCGGTGGGGCTGACGTTGGCGATCGTGGGAGTGTACGGCGTGCTCGCGCAGGTCACGCGTCGGCGCACGCGCGAGATGGGCATTCGGATCGCGCTCGGTGCGCGCGCCGCGGAGCTGAGGTGGCTAGTGGTGCGGCAAGGGTTGCGACTCGTGATGGCGGGGCTGGTGATCGGATCAGTGCTCGCGCTGCTGGTGACGCGTGGAATGCAGCGGGTGCTCTTTCGGGTGCCGCCGAGCGATCCGCTGACGTATGTGGTGGTGGGCGTGATGCTCGCGGCGACGGGGATCGCGGCGGCGTGGCTGCCGGCGTACCGGGCGAGCCGGACGGATCCGGCGCTGGCGCTGCGCGCGGAGTAGGGCTGGCCGAGCGGATGGGGGGATGCGAGTATGTAATCTCTCCCTGGCATCAGAGGAAGTTGGCGTGGTTGAATTGTCTGTGGGAGCTGAAACGCGTAGACGTGACGAGACAGGATGCCGGTGAATCTCCTCACCGTGTGGGTAATAGTCGCGGCGATCACGTTCCTCATCTCTCTTGCCGCGGAGCGTTACCGCGTCGTCCCGCGCGAACGCGGCGTGCGACAGGGGATGCGATCGCTGTTGCTCGGCGTGTTCGGGTTGCGGCGGGCGGATTATTCGGTGGCGGGTTGGCGGCTCGTGTGGGTTGTGCGGGTGATGATGGTGGTGCTCATCATCGGGATATTCTACATGTTCTCGCGGGACGTGTCGGTTGGCGGGAGGACGCGGAGCGTCCAGTGAAGATCGCGCAGAGAGATATGAATCGGTGTGTTATGCGTGGCTTTCAATACATCCTCGCATGTCCTATCGATCCGTGGCGGCACTGATGGATCGCGCCAATCGCACCAAGTCAATCGTGGGCGAGGGCAGCACCGTGCAGTTGCATGACCTGCCGTTCCGTCCCAGCGATCCCGTCGAGGTAATCGTGCTCAATACTGGTCGGGCGCCGGTGGCTAGTGGCTGCGGCTCGATCCGGGCTTCGGTAATTAGTCGTGAAGGGCTCAACGGAGAGCGAGTTGCTGGAGTCTGGGGGCGGAGACGGACCTGGGGCGGCGGGTGTCGGAATATCTTACAACACCGCGACAGCAGGCGCTGGAGTGTCCACCAGCCTATCTAATATGTGGAAAGGAGTTACCGGAATTGTCAGTGGATTTCAGAATCAGTTTAAAGATTTCAAGGCTGAAGCAGCGAATTTTCTAGCGGATCCCGGCGGGTTCGGATCGACGGCGGTGCCATTTTGAATCCATACCCAATAATAGTGATTGTTGCCGCAACAGGTTTCCTCGCCGGAGCGGCGGCCGAGTTGCGGAGAATGGTGCCACGTCCCCGAGGTGCAAAAGAGGGATTGAGACTGCTCGCCTACGGGATGTTTCGGTCATCTCGCAATGAATATTCACCTCTAGGATGGAGGCTTGTATGGATTCAACGGGTGTCCTTCGTGATAACGATGCTCCTCATTCTTTATTTCTTTATCGCTAGTGTCATCTCAGGACACTAAAGGCGGCCTGATCCTGTC
>JANWLO010000073.1 GCA_025450815.1 Gemmatimonadaceae bacterium | reverse complement strand
CCCTCAAGCCCTCTGCTTCCGCCCACCGTGAGCATCCCGCTGCCGGGGCGCCTCGCGATGCTCCCGGTAAGCTAAAAGCTCACGCTCGGCCCGTGCTACCCCCTCACGGCGCCGCCGTCTTCGGCTTCGGCCCCGGCGGCAGCGCATGCACCCGATCCTTGAAATCATGGAAGGACTTGGAATCCTCCGCTAGCGTGCGCAGGATCGCTGGGTCCTTCGCATCGATCAGCCGCTGGATGTCGGCTATTCGGTCCTGCGTGAGCGGGTGATCGCTGAACCACGCGTCCACCGCCGACGGCTCCGTCGATTGCTCCGCCAGCAGCTTCTGGAAGAACGTCACCATCCCCTTGGGGCTGATCCCGGCGCGGATCACGTTCTTGAATCCCTCCTCGTCGGCCTCCTTCTCGTCCTGCCGGCTGAATTTCGCAAACACCGCCGCGCCGCCCACCTGAATCGCCGCCTGCGATGCCTGGCTGTCGCACACGTGCGTGAGCACGCACGTGAGCGCGATGCCGACATTCGCGCCCTGCTGCTGTTGCATCTGCTTCACCGAATGCCGCTTCACGACGTGGCCGATCTCATGTCCCATCACACCCGCGAGCTCGTCCATCTTGTCCGCTCTCTCGATGACGCCGCGGTTCACGTAGATGTAGCCACCAGGCAGCGCGAATGCGTTCACGACGTCCGTGTTCACCACGAAGAAGTGCCAGTCCAGATCGCCGCGGCTCGTCAGCTTTGCGATCGAATTCCCGAGCGTGTTGATGTATTGCTGGACGGCGGCGTCGGTGACGATCGGCAGATCCGCGTTCACCTGCGTCGAGTACTGCTGCCCCATCTGCACTTCCTGCTGCGTCGAGACGGCGCATCCGGCGCTCGCAGCGCAGAGCACCAACACACCCAAAATTCGATTCATGAGTTCCTCGTGACCTGTTGCCGCACGAGAAAGCAAGACACATACCGCCCGGCCCGCTATGCATGTCTTTACTTCCGTTTTGCCTTCACCCGCTTCGCCGCGATCCCTCGCCCCGCCCGCCGCGTTGCCGCACCCAACAACAGCAGCGACGATGCCGCCTCGCGCTCCACCTGCCGCATCGTGCACTGTCGCGGCGCCTTGTCCGGCCGCCACCGGAGAAATCCGGTGCCGTGGCGGAATCGTCCGCCGGTGAAGTGATCGTACTCCACCTCCACCACGAGCTCAGTCTCCAGCGGCTCCCACTCCGCGCTCCTCGCCGTGCTCCACCTGCTCGGCCCTCCCGGCGCGCGACCGGTAAAGCCCGGTTTCCCGATCAGCGCCTCGAGCTTCGGCGTCAACGCCTTGCGCTCCGCTGCCGATAGCGCAGAGCAGAATCCGACGTGGTCGAGCAACCCGTCCGCATCGTAGAGTCCGAGCAGCAGCGATCCCACCACCTTGGCCTTCGACGCGTAACGAAAGCCGCCAACCACGCAGTCCGCCGTGCGATGTTGCTTGAGCTTCTGCATCCCCGTCCGCTCGCCGGTTTGGTAGGGCAGATCGAGCCGCTTCGCGATCACGCCGTCGAGCGCCGATCCCACCGACGCGAACCATCGCTTCACCGTCCGCTCTGACGTCGTCGCCGGCGAGAGTCGCACCGCGCTTCGGCCGCCCAGGTAGCGTGTTGCAAATTCCTCGAGCGCCACGCGACGCTCTGCGAGCGGCTCGCGCACGAGCGGCCTGCCAGCGTCGCTTACGAGCAGATCGAACACGATGAACATCGCCGGCTGCGACTCCGCCAGCGCGCGCACGCGGCTCGCGGCGGGGTGAATTCGCAGCAGCAGATCGTCGAACGACAACATCTTTCCCACGGGGATCACGATCTCGCCATCGAGCACGAAGCGCGATGCGTCCAGCTCCCGAAGAGCCTCGACCAGATCGGGAAAGTATCGGCCCAGCGGCTTCCCCGACTTCGACATGAGATCGACGCGATCGCCGTCGCGGAATGCGAGGCATCGAAAGCCGTCCCACTTGGGCTCGTACTGCCACTCCTCACCCAGGGGCAGCTCTCCCACCTGCTGCGCCTCCATCGCCGCATAGCTGCGCGGAATCGGAAGACTCATAACAACTTCTCGAGCTCGAATCGTCCGCGCGCGGCGAGCAACGGCTTCCACAGATCGCCGAGCTTCTTCACTCGCCGCGGCACGTTGTCGATTCGAAAATCGTCGATCTCGATCCCGCGCTCGATTTCAGCCCACGTCACCGGGGTCGACACGGCCGCGCGCGGCGACGGCCGCACCGAGTACACCGACGCGAGCGTGCGCCCCCACGCGTTCTGGTTGTAGTCCACGAGCACGCGGCCGCGCGGGCGATGCGCAACGCGGTACTCCGCGGTGACGAGCTTCGGCGCGCGTGACTCCATCACTCGCGCGAACTCCTTCGCGAACGTCCACACCCGCTTCTGCAGCGGCCCGCGCACGATCGGCACGTACAGATGAATTCCGCTCGACCCGGTGGTCTTCGCGAGCACCGTCATGCCGAGCGCTTCCAGCGCTTCGCGCACCAGAAGCGCGGTCTCGCGCACGCGCGCGAAGCTCGCGCCGGGAACGGGGTCGAGATCGAAGTGCAGATAGTCGGGGCGATCCACATCGTCGCAGCGCGCGTACCACTGGTTGAGATCAATGCAGCCAAGGTTGACGACCCAAAGCAGCGACGCGAGATCCTGCACCATCGGAAAGTCGATGACGCTTCCGGACGCGTGCTCGATCGCGCACGTCTCGATCCACTCTGGGCGTGGCGACGGCGCGCGCTTCATGAAGAACCACTTTCCCGACGCGCCGTTCGGGTAGCGCTTCATCACCATCGCGCGGTCGCGCAAATGCGGTAGCAACACCGAAGAGACCGACGCGTAGTAGCGGAGCAGATCGCCTTTCGTGATCCCGAGCTTTGGCCAGAACACTTTCTCGAGATTGGTGAGCTGTACCGTGTGTCCGCCCGCACGCACTTCGGCGTCTCGCACACCGGCCGGGATCTTCGCCATCATCGAATCGGCACGAGCCTGGGCGGCCGCGCGCCGTGGCGCGTTGCGCCCGCTACGGGTAGATACGTGAGCTCGCGCGCCTCACGCACGCTGCGGAGAAGCAGTCCACCGCGGCTCATGTCGCCGCGCCCGACGAACTCCTCCGGGAATCGAAGTCGCTCCCCGAACGCCGCCGCCAACGTGCTCACGTACTTATCCGTGGCGATGCTTCCCAGCAAAATCGCGTGCGCGCGGCCGGAAGAGCCGGCGATCGCGCTTGCGTCGCGAACGAGCGGTGCGAGAAAGCGCTCGCACTGCTCGGCAATGTTCACTTTCGCGAACTCGCGCAGCTCGTCGAGCGTTAATACCGTGTCGGGTTCGACGAGCCCGCGCGTCGGCGTGATCACGAGTACGCCCGGCGCCCCGCGGGGAGCGAGAGCGAAGGCGCGGGAATAGGCGAGCTTGCCCCGGAAGTACAGTCCGCTGAGAAAGGTGAACAGCTCGCCAATCGGTACGCCGTGCTCGCGCAGCCGCACGGCCAGCGGAAAGTCTGCCGCAGGATTGAACAGCAGCTTCGCACGCTCGCCTCCACAAAAGGCGGGCGAAAGGAGAAAAACACGAGACGAAGGCATGTCGGCTCCGAGTGCAAATCAGCCGCCAGCCCCTGGCGTTCCAGGGGGCGGAACGTAGGCTAGAGAGTGGCCGCCCGGGTTGTCCCACGGGGCGTACACCGATTGTCCGCGAGGGGTGACATTTTCAACGGGTTTATCGTTTTAAGCGTATAGTAATCAACGACTTGACAACCGGCACAAAGATCGCTTACAGAACAGGCAGTGGGTCGAGTCAGCGGCTGGAGCCGTGAGTTGCTTGGCCCGGAATGCCCCTGGAGGCACCATGATTTCCGCCATTCTTCCGTTTGTGCTCGCGGTCGTGACCGGAGCGGCGCCCAAGCCGGCGCCCGCCGCTGCGTCATCGGCGGAGCCTGCGATCAAGGTCTCGCTCAATCACGCCACATACACGCGAGGCGATCGCGCGAAGGTGAACGTGCGCGTGCGCGACGATGGCTACGTCGTAGTCCTCCATACTGACGCGACCGGCCACGTGCGCGTGCTGTTTCCGGTTGATCCCGGAGACGACAATTTCCTGAAGGCCGGACAGGATTACGAGATTCGTGGACGTGGCGATCGCGAGGCGTTTCAGGTCACGAGCAGCGGCACCGGAACTGTGTACGCGGCGGTCTCGCCCGATCCCTATAACTTCGACGCGTTCGTCCGCAATCAGCACTGGGACTACGGTCAGCTCGATGACTCGGCGCTCGTCGACGATCCTGAAACGGGGATGACGAATCTGGTCGAGCAGATGACCGGCGGACAGCATTTCGATTACGACGTGGCGACCTACACGAGCGAGTCGGCTTACGCGTCATCACAGCACGCGTACATCGTGCCCTCGTCGTATTCCTGCTTCTACGATGTCTATGATCCGTGGTGCGGCGGCTACTACCCGTCGCCCTCGTTCTTTGGTGTTGGCTTCGGCGTGGGCTTCGGCTTCGGGTACGGCGGCTACTACAACAACTACGGCTACAACCCCTACGGCTACGGCTATGGATTCGGGTACCCGCGCTATCCGTACTACTACGGTGGCTATGGCTATCGCAACATCCCGCGCTATTACGGCGCAACCGGCTACGGCTACACGGTGGGACGCGGCTGGAGCTACAACAACCGCCCGGTAGTGCTCGGGCCGCACGGCGGCTACATCGGCGGGCGATACACTTCGCGCGGCGGGTTGCTGCTCGGCTCCACGGGAAGCTCGATCGGCTACCGCAACCGTGGATCGTTCGCGGTTGGAGCAAGCGGTGCGTCGCCGCTGTACGGCGTCTCGCGATTCAACACGCAGTCACACAGCCCGTCACGCGGCGACAACATGGGCCGTCGCGGTGGCTCGAACGCCGCCATCACGTCGCCGACGTTCCGCCAGCCGGTGAACGGAATTCAGCAGAACAACGGTCGTCGTTCGTCCGACGAATCGGGCATGCGTCCGACGCGTGCGGAGCCGCGCACGGATGCGCGTCCAACGCGAGTGGAGCCGCGCTCCCAGCAGCCGGAGCGTGTGCAGCCGCGCACCAGCGTTGACTCGCGGCCAACGCGCGCCGAGCCGCGCAGCGAAGCGCCATCGCGTGCCGAGCCGCGCAGCGAAGCGCCATCGCGTGCCGAGCCGCGCAGCGAAGCGCCATCGCGTGCCGAACCGCGGAACGAAGCGCCATCGCGCGCCGAGCCACGTAGTGAGCCGCGCTCCGAACCGCGGAGTAGTGAGCCTCGGTCGCGTGCGCCGGAAGGCGGCGGCGCGCGCAGCGGTGGCGGATCGCACGGCGGTGGTGGCTCACCGCACGGCGGCGGCGGTGGTGGCGGTGGCGGCGGACGTCGCGGCGGTGGTGGCGGGGGCGGTCACCGGCCGTAACACAATTACCTAAAGAAGCGCGGGGCCCGATGAAAGGGTCCCGCGCTTTTCTTACTTCTGCGCCCCGCGTTGTTCAGTAGTCCCGGTGCGGACCCCGCACCCGGATGAAGAAAATCCCCATGAGCACGGCGCCTATGCCGATCATCGCGAGCGCCGGCAGGATCGTCGCCGTACGCGGAGCGATCATCCCTTCCGCCTCAGCCTGCGTGGGCGTCATGGAAGGAAGCGGCGGCGCGGCAGCCACGCGGAGCCCCGGATCGAGCCGGCCATGTCCCTGCGAAGCTCCCGCGGCGGCAACGCTCCTTGGTTTTCCGTCAGGTGCGATGTCGCTCGAATCCGCGTATTGAGTGAGCGCGGAGGGCGCGGCGGAGTCGCCCGGTGCAGCTGCTCCCCCCGCAGGCGCGGATGCGAGTGCCGCCGCGTGATGAAACGGGATGACCGCAGCGAGTAACCCCGCGAAGAGTCCGCCGCCAATGGCGCTGGCGATGCGGCTGCTTTCCGCGCCGGGCGCGGTGCATTGGCACTGGTCCTGCGCGCTCAGACTGCGTGCGGGCAACAGGAAAAACACTGTCGCCAGCACGATTCCGTACGAACGATTTGCAAAACGCAACTTCAGCTCCGCCGGTAATGCATCAGGGCGTTACAATCTAGCGACCGCGAGCGGTCAGATTAACCTCGCGATATCCCGATAGATGTCAAGACTATTTTGAGGATTCCTCGTACTATCACGTCCCGGATTGTGACGGGGCACACAAACGGCACACAATCGAGGGGAGGAGAGCTTCCATGCGGACATTTCACGCTGTCATGAGGCGTGCGGTCGCGGCTAGCGCATTCGCCGCATCTCTGGTCGCTGTATCGCTAGCATCGCCTGCGAGCGCCGCCGCCCAGGAAGGAGTGAGCGCGGACAGCGCCCCTCCAGCAGAGCGGACCGGCGCGGCCGACAGCTCTCGCGGTTACGACGAGCCGAGCAGCGTGTGGAATGCGCATCGCGTGGTACGTGTGCTAGGCGACGGCGGCCACGTGGTGCTCGGCGACGGTACGATCTGGGAGATCTATCTGCCCGACCGACCGAGTGTGAACACGTGGCGGCGCGGCGACCTGCTGGTGGTGCGGGAGCGGAGTCTCATGCAGGGAGACTACGACTACAGCCTCATCGACGGCCGCACGCGCGGCGACGTAGCCGCGCGACTGGTAGGCGCCGCGCCGCGCCGCGGCTGAGCGCGACGCACGCGTGCGCGGCTATCGCGCGCGCGTGCGCTTCTTTTTCGCTTTCTTCCCGCTCTTCTTCTTGCGCGGCAAAGTGAGCTTCGCGGATAGAATCGTCCCCCTGCACTCCGGCGAGCCGCAGCGACAGGCATACAGCTTCACGTCCGCCTTCGTCGTCTTGGGCGTGCGCTCGTAGTTGTAGTCGTACGCCAGCTCGTCGCCCGGCCTTATCGTGCGCACCGACTCGATGTACACGCGACGATCCTCGATGATCGCCTCGCAGTTCGGGTCGCACGAGTGGTTGATGAACCGCGACTCGTTTCCGCCGAAGGTCGCGTCGATCACCTTCCGCTTGTCGATGGAAAACAGAAACGTGTGATGCTTCCCCTTCACCTCCGTATCGTCGTAGCGACGATCGGACTCCGCGGGCGTGATGCTCTCTCCCACGTATTCCACCAGACGCGTGCCCGCGCGAATTGTCTTTATGGCGAATGCGCCTCGTCCATGAACACCGGAGCGCCGGATCTCGAAGTATTTGTTTTTCATGCCTTCAGGTGAATGCAAAAGTCGCACATGCTCACTGTGAGCGATCGGAGCGCGCTGCCGCCTTCACGGAATCGTCGATTCCCGCGAGGGTGAAGTCCTCGCCCGGATTGATGAACTCGTCCTGCTCGGCGCGGAACTGCGTGTCGTAGAGCTGCCGGTAGCGGCCACCGAGTCGCAAGAGCTCGGGTTGCGTTCCACGCTCCACGATCTCGCCGTTCTCGAGCACGAGAATCTGATTCGCGCTGGCGATGGTCGACAGCCGGTGCGCGATGACGAACACCGTGCGTCCTTCGAGCAGCCGGTCGATCGCCTCCTGTACGAGCCGTTCGGACTCCGTGTCGAGCGCTGATGTCGCCTCGT
>JANWLO010000072.1 GCA_025450815.1 Gemmatimonadaceae bacterium | reverse complement strand
GCGTGCAGGCGGTGGTGAACGAGCTCGGTGGCGAGCGCATCGACATCGTGCCGTGGTCGTCGGATCCCGAGCGCTTCGCGAAGCTCGCGCTGGCGCCGGCGCGCGTCGCCCGCGTCTTCAGCGATGGCGTTGCGAAGAGCATTCAGGCAGTGGTCGACGAAGACCAGCTCTCGCTCGCGATCGGCCGCAACGGACAGAACGTGCGGCTCGCGTCCGAGCTCACGGGCTGGAAGATCGACCTGTACTCGAGCCGTGAGTGGCTGGAGCGCGGTGGTGAGACGCCTCTGTTCGCACCGCTCCCGGAAGAAGTGTCGGTTGCAGCGGATGTGCGACTCGCCGACATCGGCGCGCTCGGACCGGCGACGGTGGCCGTGCTCGAGGAAGCGGGCTATCGCACGCTGAATGACCTCATCGACCTCGATCGCGATGACGTCCTTCGTCTTCCCGGCATCGCGCCGGAAGAGGCGGATCGGATCATGGCCATGATCGACGAGCTCACGGAAGAAGGCGGTGGTGAGGGAAGCGATGCTGGCGACCCGGCCGGCGGAAGTGCCGCGTAGTGGATTCTGTTAGCGCGCCTCTCGATTCGGAGGCGGAGAGCCGGTTGCTCAGGCTCCTCGGTCTCGGCGTCCGCAGTCGCGGAGTGGTCGTCGGCGTGGAACTGGTGCGTCAGGCGGCAAAGCAGGGAACGCTCGTGCTCGCGGTAGTCGCGCCCGATGCGTCGCGTCACAGCAGGGAAAAAGTGTTGCCGCTGTTGCACGCCAAGAAGGTGCCGGTGATCGAGGGACCATCTTCCGCGGCGCTCGGCGCCGCGGTTGGACGTGAAGCTGCGGCGGCGGTAGGAGTCGTGGATCGCGAGCTCGCGAACGGAATCGCGGGATCGGCGAAGGCGAACGGGTGAGCAGGCCCCAGAGGAGGAGTGTTTGATCAAGCTTCGAGTGAATGAGCTGGCAGGGGAATTCGGCATCACCAGCGAAGAGCTGATGACCATGCTGCGGTCGATGGACGTACCGGTGCGGAGTCATCTCAGCCAGCTGAGCGACGAACAGATTGCGCGACTGCGCGCACGGTGGGAGCGTGAGAAGCGCGCGCGCCAGGAGAAGCCCGCCGCCGCTCCCGCGCGTCGTCGTCGTGGCACGGCGGCCGCTGCGCCAGCCACACCCGCTCCCGCACCCGAAGCCGTTCCGGAAGCACCCGCCGCGGCCGCGCCAAGCCGCCGTCGTCGCAAGGCCGCGGACATCGCTGCTGCGGCTGCGGATGTCGCTGCGCACGAGGCCGAAGTCGCGGCGAGCGCCGTGAGCATCGAGCCCGCCGTGTCGCGGCTCGAGGAAGAGCTCCTCCACGCCGACGAGCCCGAAGCACCGGTGCGTTCCGCCATCGAGGAGTCGAAAATCACGGCGTACAGCTCGCCGCCAACGCCCTCGCGTCCGCCCGCACCTCGCGCGCCGGAGCCCGGCGCGTACAGCCGCTCGGGCGACGCGACCACGAGTGGCCCAACGCAGTCGCCACCGCGCCCCGCCGGCGGCGACTGGCAGCGTCCGCGTCCCGTGGTCCCGGGTCCGCCGCGGCCTAAGCCCGCGTCGTCCGGCGGCTACCCGCCGCGCCCGATCGCCTCGGCCGCGCCTGGCGCGTCCGGCTCATCGTCGGGGCTCGCACCGCGCCGCGACGACAAGCGGGGTGGCAAGCGCAAGAAGGGGAAGCGTGGCACGGTAGATCAGGAAGCGGTGACGGCAAACATCTCCAAGACGATGACTGCCATGCGCGGCGCGCCCGCGCGTCGCGGTTCGCGCCGCTCCGACGAGCCATCGTACCGCGAAGAGGTGGAAGCGCAGCGCGCGGCCGAGGTCGAGCGCGAGAAGACGATGGTGCGCGTGAACGAGTTCATCACGGTGAGCGAGCTGGGTGCCATCCTCAAGGTCCCGCCCACGCAGATCGTCGCATTTGCCATGAAGAATCTTGGACTCATGGTGACGATCAATCAGCGACTGGACTTCGATCAGATCGAGCTCATTGCGAGCGAGTTCGGATTCCAGGCGGTGCGCGAGGCCGACTACGCGGTGGCCGATGCGAGTGACGAAGTCGCCGACCAGGCCGAGGATCTCATTCCGCGTCCGCCGGTAGTCACGATCATGGGTCACGTCGACCACGGCAAGACGTCGCTGCTCGATTACATCCGCAAAGCGAACGTCGTCGCGGGCGAAGCCGGCGGCATCACGCAGCACATCGGCGCGTATCACGTCACGCTCGCCAACGGAAAGGAGATCACCTTCCTCGACACGCCGGGCCACGAGGCATTCACCGCCATGCGCGCCCGTGGCGCGCAGGTGACGGACATCGTCGTACTCGTCGTCGCCGCGGATGATCAGGTGATGCCGCAGACAATCGAGGCGATCTCGCACGCCAAGAACGCCGGCGTGCCGATGGTCGTGGCGATCAACAAGATCGATCTGCCGTCCGCGAACGTCGCCAAGGTGCGACAGGAGCTGCTGCAACACGGCGTAGTCCTCGAGGAGTTTGGCGGTACGACGCTCGACACCCCGATCTCGGCGAAGAAGGGCACGGGCGTTCCCGAGCTGCTCGAGCAGATTTTGCTGCAGGCCGAGATTCTCGACCTGCGCGCGAATCCGAATCGCCGCGCCAGTGGCGTGGTCGTCGAAGCGCAGCTGGATCCGGGAAAGGGACCCGTGGCAACTGTGCTCGTGCAGAACGGCACGATCCACGTCGGCGAGGATTTCATTTGCGGCATGTTCTCGGGCCGCGTGCGAAATCTCTTCGACGAGCGTGGCAAGATCGTGAAGAGCGCCGGACCCGCGATCCCCGTGCAGGTTCTCGGCATGGACGGAGTGCCGATGGCGGGCGATCAGCTGCACGTCGTCGAGGACGCGACGTCGTCGCGCGAGATCGCGCAGCGGCGCCAGCGGCTCGATCGCGAGGCCAAGAGCAGGCGCACGTCGCGTGCGTCGGTGTCGCTGGAGGACTTCATGTCGCAGACGACCGCCGGCTCGGTGCAGTCGTTGCGTCTCGTTATCAAGGCGGATCAGGGCGGCCCGGCGGAAGCTCTCGCCGACGCGCTCGGCCAGCTCTCCACGAGCGAGGTGCGCATTGAGGTGATTCACCGCGGCGTTGGCGCGATCACGGAAAGCGACATCCTGCTCGCCAAGGCTTCCGGCGCGATCATTGTTGGGTTCCACGTGCGGCCGGACAACAACGCGCGCGCGGCAGCTGAGCGCGAAGGCGTCGAGATCAAGCTGTACAAGATCATCTACGAGGCGGTAGCGGATGTGCGCTCCGCGCTCGAGGGACTGCTCCGCCCGGAGGAGCGCGAGGTTACGCTTGGCGAGGCGGAGGTGCGCGACCTGTTCAAGGTGCCGCGTATCGGCGTCATTGCCGGGTGCTTCGTGCGCAGCGGAGTGATCAACCGTCAGGGGAAGGTGCGCGTGGTCCGGGACGGTGTAGAGATTTACGGCGGGACGATCGGATCGTTGCGTCGATTCAAGGATGACGTGAAGGAGGTCCGTGAAGGATTCGAGTGCGGCATAGGCATTGAGAACTTCAACGACCTCAAGGTCGGTGATGTGATCGAGTGCTTCCGCACCGACCAGATCGCGCGCACCCTCTAGAGCGTAGCCGGAAGGGCGCGTACGGACGCAGCCGTCCGTGTGCGCCGCCGGATTCTCGCAGAGGTTTCGATGGCTCACGATAACAGACGTGCGGAGCGCGTGGCGGAAGCCATTCGCGTCGAGGTAGCGACCTTCCTTACCGAGGGCGCGAAGGATCCGCGCATCGTAGGATTCGTCACGGTCACTGGAGTGGATGTGACGCACGATCTCAGACACGCGAAGGTGTTCGTAAGCGTGATGGGAACGGAGGAAGAGCGTCAGCGCACGCTCGAGGGACTCGCGAGCCTGGCACCGCACCTGAGGTCGCGTCTCGCGAAGTCGCTCGCACTGCGATTCGCGCCCGAGCTCGACTTCCGCCACGATCCCAGCGTTGAGCGCGCGGCTCGCATCGAGACGCTGCTCGCGCAGGTGAACAATGCCCGACGGCCGCCTGATGACGAGGGCTCGACCGATTGACGCGCTGGTTCTCGTGGACAAGCCGGCGGGCATCACCTCGCACGATGTCGTGAGCGTTGCTCGCCGGGCGCTAGGCGAGCGGCGCATCGGACACGCGGGCACGCTCGATCCGTTCGCCACGGGACTGCTCGTGCTCCTCACCGGCCGCGCCACGCGCGTGCTGCCGTACGTCGAGGGCGAGCCGAAGGAATACGAGGCGACGATCCGCTGGGGCGCCGAGACGGACACCGACGATTCGACGGGCACCATCGTGCGCGAGGCCCCGCCGCCCACCATGGAGGCGATGGAGCGCGGCATTGCGGCACTCACGGGCAGCATCGAGCAGCTTCCGCCCGACTACTCCGCCAAACAGGTGGGCGGCCGGCGCGCACACGCCGCCGCGCGCGGCGGATCTCCCCTCACGCTGACGCCCGCTCTCGTGCGCGTGGACCGATGGCAGCTGCGCGCGCAGCGCGAGCGCGAGACGGACGTGACGATCGTCTGCGGTGCGGGTACGTACATCCGCGCGCTCGCGCGCGATCTCGGACGCCACGCCGGTAGCGCGGCTCATCTATCGGCGCTCCGGCGCACGCGCAGCGGTCCCTTCGACGTTTCGGCTGCAACATCATACGCCGCGATGCGCGACGGACAGGCGGTGCTGCGGCCGCCCCGCGACGCGATTCCGTCGCTCCCCGCGCAGGTGCTTGCCTTCGATGACGCTGCCAGACTCGCGCGCGGGATGCGCGTCGATGCGCGCATCGCGGGAGATCGCGCCGCGCTCGTGGACGATGCTGGTGAGCTCCTCGCGATCGCGGAGCGGAGCGGCGAGCAGTGGCAGCCCCGCGTGGTACTCGCCAATGCGTAAGCGCTTCCGCAGCTGGGACGATTCGGGGCTGCCGCCCACCGCGCGCGGCACAGTGCTCACTGTCGGCACCTTCGACGGCGTGCATCGCGGCCACCAGCGCGTGCTCGAGTGCATCGCCCAGCGCGGAGAAGAGCAGGGGCTCAGCAGCGTGCTCGTCACCTTCGAGCCGCATCCGCTCGAGATCGTCCGCAAGGAGGCTGCGCCGCCGCTGCTCACGCTCGCCCCTGAGAAGCTCGAGGTCATCGCCGAGAGCGGGATCAACTATCTCGCGATCGTGCCGTTCACGCCCGCGCTCCAGAAGTACGACGCGGCGTCGTTCGTCGATGAAATTCTGCGCCAGCGCTTCCACGTGCGGCATCTCGTGATCGGTCACGACCACGGCTTTGGCCGCGGCCGGGCCGGTGACGTGGAAGTGTTGCGGCGGCTGGGTGAGACGCGCGGATTCACGGTAGAGGTCGTGCCGGCCGTGGCGGACGAGGACGGCGCCGCCATCTCGTCCACCACCAGTCGTCGCGCGATTACCGCGGGCGACCTCGAGCGCGCGGCGCGATCGCTCGGCCGCGCGTACTCGGTGGCCGGACGCGTCCAGAGCGGTGATCGTCGTGGCCGTCTGCTCGGATTTCCCACCATCAATCTCGGCGCGCCATCGCCGCGCAAGCTGCTCCCGCCCGCGGGCGTATACGCAGTGCGCGTCCAGACGCCTCTCGGAGCATTCGGCGGGATGATGAACCTCGGCCCGCGACCTACCTTTGGCGACGCAGCTGCCGGGATCGAAGTCCATCTCTTCGATGCCGATGGCGACTTCTACAACGTGTCCGTCCGCGTCGACATCGTTACGCGCCTCCGCGACACGCAGCGCTTCGAGGGCGCCGAGGCGCTCGTGGCGCAGCTCCGGGAAGACGAGAAGCAGGCACGCGCCGCGTTGACTCAACCGTTGTCCAGCCATAACGTTAAGAGCTGAGCTCCCTCCTCATTTCCGTCCCAACGCCGCATGAACTCCAATATTCGCAATCGTCTCCTCATCATCCTCGCGCTCGTGGCCGCGTCCGTCTGGGCGCTCTGGCCGCGCACCGTCACTCTGCGCGAGCGAAATGCGGCGACGGGCGCGTTCCACGATACCACGCGCACCCGAGTTCCACTCAAAAAGGGACTCGATCTACAGGGCGGGATGTACCTCGCGCTCGAGGTTGACGACAGCAAGCAGGCTGTCGCGGACAAGGCCGAGGCAATCGATCGCGCGCTCAAGGTCGTGCGCAATCGCATCGACGAGTTCGGAGTGTCCGAGCCGGTGGTGCAGAAGGTGGGCAACGATCGCATCGTGGTCGAGCTCCCCGGCATCGACGATCGCTCGCGCGCGGAGGCGCTCGTGCAGAGCTCCGCGTACCTGCAGTTTCAGATCACGGACAAGACGCAGGCACTCGACAAGGCGCTGGCGCGAATTGATGCGGCGGTAAGGCAGGGCGGCGGCGCGACCGTCGCGGCGGGCGCCAAGGACACGACCAAGAGCGCCTCGCCGCTCAACCTCTTCTCGGCCGCGGACAGCGGCAAGGCGAAGAAGGACAGCACCGGTGCCGACACGACGGTGGTCGCCGCGACGAGCGGACCATTCTCGAAGCTGATCCAGCCAGGGCAAATGCCGGGCGAGTACATCGTCGCCAAGAAAGACGTCCCGACGCTGCAGAGCTATCTCGATCGAAAGGAAGTGCAAGCCGCGCTCCCGCCAGGGAAGGCGGTGCATTGGGGAAGCGAGGATCTGGTTCTCGGAGACGTGCCGTACACCACGCTCTACGTGGTGGATGCGCGCCCGATCATCACGGGCGAATATCTCACCGATGCAAAACCGCAGACCGATCCGACCGAGGGGAACCTCGTGTCGTTCAAGTTGAATCAGGAAGGCGGGCGGCGCTTCCGCATGGAGACTGGCAAGCACGTGGGCGACTACATGGCGATCGTGCTCGATGATCGCGTGATGGGACGGCCGCCGGTCATTCAGAGCGCCATCGGCACGAGTGGACAGATCACGATGGGCCGCTCGACGCTGCAGCGCACGCAGGATCTCGCGCTCGTGCTCCGCGCCGGCGCGCTCCCCGTGCCGCTCAAGGTCGTGGAGTCGCGCTCCATTGGACCGTCGCTCGGGCAGGACTCGATCAGAGACGGCATCCACGCCGGTATCGCGGGCGTGACGCTCGTGGTCCTCATCATGTTGATCTACTATCGGTTCTCGGGGTTGCTCGCCGTCGCCGGCCTCCTGCTCTATCTGCTGTTCACCCTCGCCCTGCTGGCCGGGCTCGAGGCGACGCTCACGCTCCCGGGGCTCGCCGGGCTCGTATTGTCGATTGGTATCGCGCTCGACGCGAACGTGCTGATCTTCGAACGAATACGAGAGGAGATGGTGCACGGGAAAACCGTGCGCGCGTCCATCGATGAAGGGTTCAAACACGCGATGAGCGCGATCATCGATTCCAATGTGTCGACCATGCTCACCGCGCTCGTGCTGTTCGAGGTTGGGACGGGCCCGGTGAAGGGCTTTGCAGTTACACTGATGGCGGGTATCGCCGCGTCGATGGTCAGCTCGATCTTCGTCGTTCGCACCTTTTTTCTCCTGTGGCTCAACCGCACCCGCGGCGCCCAGACGCTGAGCATCTGATGCTGCGCATCCTGCACGACACGAAGATCGATTTCATTCGGCTGTGGAAAGTCACCACGGTCGTGACGCTGCTCTTCATTATCCCGGGTCTGCTCTTCCTCGCCGTGAGCGGCTACAAGTACAGCATCGAGTTCACGGGCGGAACGCTGATGCAGGTGCGCTTCGTGAAGGCTCCCAACGTGGCGGACGTTCGCTCCACGCTCGACAACGCGGGGATCAAGGGCGCGGAGATCGCGCAGTTCGGTACCGATCTCGACTACGTGATTCGCGCGCAGGATCCGCGCAGCGTCGCGCAGCAGACGCGCGGCGCCGAGTCGGTGGCCGGCGAGATCGAGGCGGCGCTCACGGCGAAGTTCGGCAAGTCCGCGTACACGGTACAGCGCACTGAGACCGTTGGACCGAAGGTGGGCGGCGAGCTGCGAACGAAGGCGCTCTACGCGATTCTCATCTCCTTCATGGCCACACTGGCGTATCTCGCCTGGCGATTCGAATGGCGATTCGGCGTCGCGGCCGTAGTCGCGACCGCGCACGACATCCTCGCGACGCTCGCCTTCATCAAGTACACCGAGCTCGAGATCTCGCTCGTAGTCGTCGGCGGCATTCTGACCATGATCGGCTACTCGCTGAACGATACGATCATCATCTTCGATCGCGTGCGCGAGAATCTCAGGAAGCGGCAGAAGGTCACGCTGTACGACACACTCAACCGCTCCGTGAACGAGACGCTGCCGCGCTCCGTGCTCACGCACGCCACCGTGTTCGCGACGCTGCTCGCGCTCGCACTGCTCGGCGGCGAGGTGCTGCGGCCGTTCGCACTGGTCATGCTCTTCGGCGTGGTGACCGGAACGTTCAGCTCGATCTACGTTGCGCCGCCGCTCCTGCTCTATATCGAGCACAGGTGGCCACGAGCCAGCGAGTCGGGCGCTGCGAGCCGTTCGCGCTCGGCTGCTCCGCCTCGCTCCGGCTCGCGTCCCGCGGCCGCCTCCACGACGAGCCGCTAGCGGGGCGCGCCGGCGCTCACGCGTTGGCGCGCGTGCGGTTCATCGATAGCCACAGCCACCTCGCGGACGCCGCGTTCGATGCAGACCGCGATGAGGTGATCGAGCGCGCGGCCGCCGCGGGCGCGGCGGCCATAGTCTGCATCGGCGCGTCGCTCCGTGACGCCGAGCGCGCACGGGAGCTCGCCGAGCGCTACCCGCTGCTTCGCTGGACGGCGGGAATCCACCCGCAAGACGCGAGCTCCTTCGATGCTGCGCTACAGATACCGGCGCTGGGCGCGCTGCTCGAGAACGGCGCCGTCGCGATCGGCGAGTGCGGACTCGATTACCACTATGAGAATGCGTCGCGCGAGCGCCAGCGCGAAGCATTCGTTGCGCAGCTGCAGCTCGCCGCGGAGCGCGACCTTCCCGTGGTCGTCCACACGCGCGACGCGGAGGGCGACACGACGTTGATGCTCGACCAGGCCGCGCGCGATGGTGTTATCGGAGTGCTGCACTGCTACACCGGGAGCGCGGCGCTTGCCGAGCGGGCGTTGACGTATGGCTGGTACGTGTCTTTCAGCGGTATCATCACGTTCAGGAACTGGACGGACATCGCGCTGTTGAAGCTTGTCCCCGACGATCGGCTGCTCGTGGAATCCGATGCGCCGTATCTCGCGCCGGTGCCGCGCCGCGGAAAGCGCAACGAGCCGGCATGGGTGGTGCACACCATCGAGCGACTCGCGGAAGTGCGCGCTGTTTCCGCACAGCTTCTTGCCGATCGCTGCCGCGAGAATACTGAACGATTCTTTAGCTTTCGCACGCCCTCTCCAAACGGCTAGCGTCTCCAGCCTTTTGGAACGTATCATCCATGCCTTCCACACTCGTTCTGCCATGGAGGCTTGCGTGTCCACAGTCCCGTCCGACATCGAGATCGCGCAACACGCAAAGCTTCGTCCCATCGTCGACGTCGCGGCGGAGCTCGGACTGTCTCCCGACGAGCTGGATCTTTACGGCAAGTACAAGGCGAAGATCGCGCTCGAAGTGTCGCAACGGCCGCCGCGCGGCCGGCTCGTGCTCGTCACCGGCGTCAATCCCACCGCAGCGGGCGAGGGGAAGAGCACCACGCTCGTCGGCCTGACGCAGGCAATGCGGCGGCTGGGAAAGAACTCTGTGATGTGCATGCGCGAGCCGAGCATGGGTCCGGTTTTCGGCGTGAAGGGCGGCGCGGCTGGCGGTGGCTACGCACAGGTTGCCCCAATGGAAGACATCAATCTCCACTTCACCGGCGACTTTCACGCGATCTCCTCCGCGCACAACCTGCTCTCGGCGATGATCGACAATCATCTCACGCAGGGAAACTCACTCAACATCGACTCACGCCGCATCACCTGGCCGCGCACCATCGACATGAACGACCGCGCGCTGCGCGACGCCGTGATCGGCCTCGGCGGTGTTGCGAACGGAATCGTGCGCGAGGAGCGTTGGGTGATCATCCCCGCGAGCGAGGTGATGGCGATCCTCGCGCTGGCGTCGAGCCGCGAGGATCTCGAGCGCCGCCTCGCGAACATCATGATCGGCTCGACTACGGGCGCGGAGCGAAAGCCGATACGCGCGAGCGATCTCAAGGCAGTCGGCGCGATGAGCCTGTTGCTCAAGGATGCGATCAGGCCAAATCTCGTGCAGACACTCGAGGGAGGGCCCGCCATCCTGCACGCGGGACCATTCGGGAATATTGCGCACGGATGCAACAGCGTCATCGCAACCAAAACCGGTCTCGCCCTCGCTGACATCGTGCTCACCGAGGCGGGATTCGGCTCAGATCTTGGCGCGGAAAAATTCTTCGACATCAAGTGCAGGTCCGCGGGCCTCAAACCGGAGGTCGCGGTAGTCGTGGCTACGGTGCGCGCACTCAAGCTCAATGGCGGCGCGAACAAGAAGAATCTCGCGGCGGAGGACCTGGGTGCGCTCGAGAAAGGGCTGCCGAATCTCGCCCTTCACGTGGAGAACGTGAAGCAATTCGGACTCCCGGTGATCGTTGCCATCAACAGGTTCACGACGGACAGCGACGCCGAGCTTGCGAGAGTCGCGGATTTCGCGCGATCGATGAAGGTGCGGGTGGCGCTGAACGAAGTGTGGGAGAAGGGCGGAGCGGGGGGCGAGGAGCTCGCGCGCGAAGTTCTAGACTCGCTCGAGCACGATTCGTCGTCGTTCGCGCCCATCTATGACGTGAAAAAACCGATCAAGGAGAAGATCGATACAATCGTCCGCAAGGTCTACGGGGGCGACGGCGCGGACTACAGCGTGAAAGCCGACCGCGCAATCGAGTATCTTGAATCCATCGGATTGGGGGAGACGCCGGTCTGCATGGCGAAAACCCAGTATTCGGTGACGGACGACGCGACGAAGCTAGGTCGTCCAAAGGGATTTCGTATCACGGTAAACGAGCTCTATCCAGCCGCCGGTGCGGGCTTTGTGGTTGCGCAGGCGGGTGATATCATGACCATGCCGGGGCTGCCCAAGGAGCCGGCCGCGGAGCGAATGACCATCGCGAAGGACGGCACGATCACTGGACTATTTTAGTCGATCGTCGTGCAGAGCGGAGAACTTCTTTTCTACAGACAGGGGGACGCGTGGCGCAGAAGCGTATCGATACTAAGGCCGCCCCGGCTGCAATCGGACCCTATTCGCAGGGCATCGTAGCGGGCGGCTTTCTCTTCACCGCGGGGCAGATCGCGCTCGATCCCACAACCGGCAAGATCGTCGACGGCGGCATCGTCGCCCAGACCACACGCGTGCTCGCGAACCTGCACGAAGTACTCTCCGCAGCCGGCGCGACGTGGGCTGACGTCGTTCGCAGCACGGTTTATCTCGTCGACCTCGTCGACTTTCCCACCGTCAACGAGATCTACGGCAAGCACCTCGGCACCGCGCGTCCGGCGCGTTCCACAGTTCAGGTGGCGGCGCTTCCGCGCGGTGCCCTGATCGAGATCGATCTCATCGCGCATATTCAGGCGTGATCTCGGCGGGAAAGATGATACTGGCGAACGGCTCGCGCCGTGCAATCATCATCGTCGCGAGCGCGCTTGCACTCGGCACCGTCGGCGCTCGCGCGCAGCAGGCCGATAGCGCGCGCATCGGCATCGCCCCGGCGCCCATTAATCCATCGGCCGAAGACTCGGCGGCGGCGCACCGCGATTCCGTACTTCTCGCCGGTCCTCCCGTTCGTCCAAAGACCGCACTCCTGCGCTCTCTCGCGATTCCGGGCTGGGGACAGGCATCGCTCGACCGTGGCACCGCCGGCGCGACGTACTTCGCGCTCGAAGCCGGATCGATCGCGATGCTTCTCTTTGCGAAGCAGGAGCTCGCCGTGGCGAAGCGAGCCGCGCGCGACAGTGTTTTTCTCACCGACTCCACATTCGGACCGCCGCCGGAGCTCGCCGCGCGCGTACGCCTGCGCCGGCTGCAGGTTGAAGACTGGGCCGCGCTCATCTTCTTCACCCATCTCTTCTCGGCCGCCGACGCCTTCGTGTCCGCGCACCTCTGGGATGTTCGTGTCCAGGTGCACGGCGAGGCGCGGCTGCGAACCGCCGGAGTATCGGCATCGATTCCGTGGTGACTGGCAACAGCGCACCGATCGGCGTCTTCGATTCCGGAATCGGCGGCCTCACCGTCGTGCACGAGCTCGAGCGGCAGCTTCCACACGAGCGGATCATCTATTTTGGCGACACGGCGCGCGTTCCCTACGGCCCAAAGAGCCCGGCAACTGTAGAGCGTTACAGCCGTGAGATCTCCGACTGGCTCATCGGCGAAGGCGTGAAGGCAATCGTCGTCGCGTGCAACACCGCGACGGCGCACGCACTGCCCATGCTGCGCGAGTACGTCCCGCTCCCTGTCATTGGCGTGGTTGAGCCAGGCGCGCGCGCCGCAATGCGCGTCACGCGCAGCCAGGTCGTCGGCGTCATCGGCACGGCGGGGACGATCGCGTCGGGTGCGTACGTGCGCGCGATCCACGCAATCGCACCCTCGGCGCGCGTCGTCGCTCAGGCATGCCCGCTCTTCGTCCCGCTCGTGGAGGAGGGATGGCTCGACCGCGACGCTACGCGCCTCATCGCAAAGGAGTATCTCGAGCCGCTCGCCGCTGCGCAGGTGGACACGATCGTCCTCGGATGCACGCACTACCCGCTTCTCGCGCCGCTGTTGGGCGAGATCGTGAGGCCCGGCGTGCTGCTCATCGACAGCGCGGCCGAGACGGCGGCGGAAACGAGTCGCACCTTGCGCGAGCATGGACTCGAGGCGCCCGCGCCCTCAGCCCCGCTCGTGCATCGCTTCGTTGCGTCGGATGCGCCCGAGCACTTCCTACGCGTCGGACAGCGCTTTCTCGGCTCCGCGATCGATCGAGTGGAGAAGGTCACCCTCGGATGATCCGCTCCACTCGCGCAGCTCGATGCGTTCCGGACGCATGACGAGATACGCTGGACGATCCAGCCACGCGCCGGGATTGCCGTATATCCCGCCTCCCGGTACTCGCTCGAGTATTGTCGCATGCGAGTGCCCGAACACTACGAGCTCCGTCTCGCGATGCGCGGCCAGATAGTCGGCCGCTACGGCGCGCAGCCCGCTTCCCGCATCGAACGCCCCGTGTTTTCGACTCTCGGCCGACGTGCCGCTCGCGATTCGCGTCGCGAAATCGGGGTGCAGTGCGCGAAACGCCCCGATCGCGAGGGGGTGTCGCATCATCCGCTTGAATGCCCGGTATCGGCGGTCCTCGCGCACGCGCAGTCCGTCGCCGTGCGCGACGTGCGCGCACCATCCGCCCAGCGAGCCGTCCCACGCGTCGTGAAAGAGCGTGACGCCGACGTCGCGCGTGAGCACGTCGCCCGCCCAGGCATCGTGGTTCCCCGCGATCACCATCACCGGAATCCCCGAATCCGCGAGCGCGGCGAGCGCTCCGAGCACGCGCACGTGCCCGCGCGGCATGACCGTACGCCACTCGAACCAGAAGTCGAACAGGTCGCCGTTGATGACCACGGAGGCCGCGTTGGTGAGCGCGAACGAGAGAAACGCCGCGACCTCTCGCTCGCGGTCGCTGGAGGCGGCGCCGAGATGTGCATCGGACATCAGCAGGCACGGGGCAGAAAGCATGCGCACATTCTAGCCGTGCGCTTCGCGCATTACAAACCGCTCCGCGGCTGCGCACAGTGAACAGGGTTCCCGAATCCGTGACGGAGCTCCGCGTGCGCTATGCGGAAACCGATCAGATGGGGATCGTCTACCACGCGCACTATCTCGTCTGGTGCGAGATCGCGCGCACCGATCTCATTCGCTCGCTCGGCGCGAGCTACCGCGAGCTCGAGGAACGCGGCCTTCGCCTGGCGGTGGCGGAGGCGTCGGTGCGGTACATTTCACCTGCGCACTACGATGACCGCATTCGCGTGGAGACTCGCCTCTCTGGCGTAACGTCCCGAACCATGATCTTCGAGTACACGATCTTGAATGCCGACAGCTCGGAAAGACTCGCGACCGCCAGCACGACGCTCATTTCGCTCGATTCCAATAATCGCGTGGTCACGCTGCCGAGCGATGTTCGACGTGCGCTTTCGGGGGAGGGCGTGCGCGATGCGTGACCGCGCTCGCGGCGCACTCGCGCTGCTGGTCTCACTCCCGTTGCTCGCATCGTGCGCCACGGCGGGCACTACGCCGGGAACGTCGGCACATTCTGCCTCCGCGTCCGTGGACGTCGCGCGCTACGCGCGGCTCCTCGCGATGTCGGATGAGCGTCGAGTGGACACGGCGCTCGTGCGATCGATACTCAAATCCGGATCGAGCGCCGAGCGTGCGGCAGCGGCGCGCGCGGCGGGGCAGGTGCATGGCTTCGCGCTCGCCCCGGATCTCCGCGCACTGCTTGTAGATCGCGATACGGCGGTCGCCGCGAACGCCGCCTACGCACTGGGCTTGCTCGCCGACACGAACGGCGTAGCCGCCTTGAGCGCCGCCCTCCTCGCCTCGCCGGCGGTCGGCCGCGAGGCAGCGTGGGCGCTGGGCCAGATCGGGGAGCCCTCGCGTGCGGCGCTCGTCGCTGCGCTCGCGCAAGGCTCGCCGCCGCGCGATCCCGTGGTGCGGAGCGCAGAGCTGGTCGCGCTCTTCAAGCTCACGCCCGTTCCTGCGGGAGCCATTCGGCCGTGGCTCCGCGATACGAGCGCGCTGGTGCGTTGGGGCGCGGCCTACGCGCTCGCGCGGCCATACGTCGCGGACGGCGTGCGTGCCCTCGTTCCGCTCGCCACTGATCCGGATCCCGAGGTGCGCGCGCTGGCGGCGCGCGGAATGTCGCATCGCGCGGCGGGCGACTCGCTGGCATCGCTGGTCAAGTCGCCGCTCGCGACGCTCGTGCGCGATCCTGATGCGCACGTTCGCATCAATGCGCTCCGCGCGCTCGGATCGTACGGGAGCGCGAGTCGCGCGGAGGTGGTCGCCGCCACGCACGACGCCGACGCGAACGTTCGGGTAGTCGCGGCGCAGGAGCTGGGCGCGGTGCTCGACAACGGCCGCGCTGCCTGGAACGCCGCGTGGAAGGCGGACACCGGCTTCATGTATCGGCGCAGCGTGATGGCGTCGGCGCTTGAGCAGGATGTGGTCCTCCCCGCCACTGAGCTGGATAATCCCGATAGCTGGACGCACCAGGGAGACTGGCGCATGCGCGCGGCGGTCGCCGACGCCGGTGCGTCCTCGACGACGATTCTGCGCATGCGCGAGGTATCGCTCGCGCTCACGCGCGATCCCGATCCGCGCGTGCGTGTCGCGGCCTTCGCTGCGATGGCGCCGCACGCCGACACCGCGCAGGGTCATCCGTGGCGCCGCGAGTTCATGGAATTCGGGCTGACAGATGCGGACGCGATCGTGCGCGCGACGGCGATCGGGTCGCTCGAGGGTCACGCCACTGCGGCAGAGGTTCCGCTCGTGCTCGAGAGCTACCGTCGCTCGGAGGCGGACACGGTGAGTGACGCGCGCGTCGCGGCGATTCGATTCTTCGCGGCGGCGTGGGTGCACGATTCGGCGAGCTTCGCGGACTCGGTGAAAGCCGCGATACGCGCGCTCCCCGCGCCGCCGGATCTACTCAGTCGCGCCGCCGCTGCCGGATTCCCTCTGCTCTCGACGTGGGCCAGCGCGCCGAAAGCTCCGCCGCGGCCGGCTTCATGGTATGAGTCGATCGTGCGCACGCGCGTTCTCCCCGCGCTTGCGGGCAAGCTCCCACGCGCGGAAATCGAGACGGAGCGCGGCACGATCACCATCGAGCTCTGGGCCGCTGACGCGCCGCTCACGGTCGACAACTTCCTCTCGCTCGTGCACCGCGGCTACTACGAAGACGTTCGCTTTCATCGCGTCGTCCCCGACTTCGTCGCGCAGGACGGCGATCGGCGAGGCGACGGCAACGGCGGCCCCGCCTATACGATTCGCGACGAGCTCAATCGCCGTCGCTACGGACGCGGCGCAGTGGGCATGGCGCTCTCGGGGCCCGACACCGGCGGTAGCCAGTACTTCCTAATGCTCGCCCCCGATCCCCATCTCGACGGCGGCTACACCGTGTTCGGCCAGGTTACAGGAGGCTGGGAGGTGCTCGACGCCTTGGTGCAAGGTGACCTGATAGAGCGCATTCGTGAGATGTAGCGCCACGTCGCTCATGCGACGGTGTAGCAGCAATATGCGTATTCTCCGTACCCTCGGCCCCGCGCTTCTCCTTGCGTCCGCGTGCTCACCCCGCGCGGCGCCGCTGGCCGGAGTGCCCACGCCGCGACGGATCCCGAACACGGAACTGCCGCTCGTCCACAGGAAGATCGTCTTTACGTTCGACTACTCGCAGCCCGATCTGCGCATTCGCGGAGACGGTGTTGCTCGAATTTCACCGCCCGATAGCGCCCGCCTGGATTTCTTTGTGAACGGCCAGGGCACCGGACACGCGTTGCTCGTGGGCGATGACATCCGTCTGCTGGATGGGCAGGAGAAGATGAGAGACTTCCTGCCGCCCGCTCCGCTTCTGTGGGCAGCGCTCGGTCGGCTGCGCGTTCCAGGTGCCGCGGACACAACGGTGCGCGTTGACGCGGACACGTTGCGCATCGACATTGGACAGGTGTCCGGTTGGCGAGCGACCTTTGCCGGAGAGCAGCTTCGCCGGCTCGAACAGATCGATGGCGGACGCATTCCGCAGTGGGTGTCTCGTCCCGCTGCGGGGCCGATTCGATACGAACAGCCGCGGCTCCGCAGACTCCTTCAGCTCACGATTTCGCGCGTTGACACTGTTCCGGGATTTGATGCGTCGATCTGGCGGTAGCCTCTTGCTCGCTGTGGCGGGCCTTCTCCTGACGGGGTGCCTCTATCACTTCGCCGGAGGCGGGCTGCCGCCACACATCAAGACGGTGGCCGTGCTTCCATTCGATAACGAGACCCCGCAGCCAACGTTGCAGCGCGAGCTCTACGATCTGATGCGCCGCGACGTCCAGAATCGGCTCGGGCTGCGCGAAGCTTCGGAGAGCAAGGCCGACGCCGTGGTGCGCGGCAAGATCCTGCGCTACGATCCCGATATCCCTGCCGCGTACTCGGCGGATCGAAACGCGCAGGCCACGACCACCGAGCGCAAACTGCAGATCACCGTCGATGTGGACATTGTGGATCAGACGACCGGGCGCACCCTGTGGACCAGAAGGGGAATGCTCGAAGAGGGAACGTACGCCGAGCGCTCCGAAGCGGACGGCCGACACCAGGCGCTGACCAAGGTCGTGAACGACATCATCGCCGGAGCACAATCCCAATGGTAAGGCGCTCACGGTCCGGGAAGAGCTCGAACGGCTGTCTGGTTTTCGCCCTCTTGGTGGGGGCGGTGCTGTATTTCGGCATCAACATCGGCAACGTGTTCTGGAGGACTTATCAGTTCCAGGATGCCATGAATACGGAAGCGCGATTTGCCGCTCGCAACGGCAACGAGATCATCATCGCGCACCTGCGCGCGCAGGCCGACTCGCTCGGACTGCCCGAGGGCGCGAAGAAGATTCAGATTCGCCGAAAGCCCAACCAGATCTGGATCTGGTGCGACTACATTGAGACCGTCGAGCTTCCGTGGATGGTGAAGGACATCAGTTTCGAACCGCACGTCGAGAGGGTGTTCTGAGCGATCGCTCGCCCGCGCTGAAGGTGATGTCCTCGAAGGACGCCGCGCGCTGGCGCGAAATCGGATCGGGCCGGGTGGTATTCACCAACGGCGTCTTTGACATCCTGCACGTCGGTCACGTCGACCTCCTGGTGGCGGCGCGCGCGCTCGGCGATCGCTTGATCGTTGGACTCAATTCCGACGAGTCCGTACACCGGCTGAAAGGTCCGGCACGCCCTGTGCGCTCGGAGCACGACCGTGCGTACGTCGTGGCTGCCCTCGAGGCCGTGGACGCGGTCACGATATTCGATCAGGATACTCCCCTCGAGCTCATCCTCGCCCTCCGTCCGGACGTGCTCGTGAAGGGCGGCGACTACACGCCCGACACGATCGTGGGGCGCGCAGAGGTCGAGTCGTGGGGCGGGCGCGTACACGTCGTTCCACTAACTGCCGGACAGTCAACTACCCGCATCATCGAGGCGCTTCGTGCCCGCTCCTGAACCTTCCGCGCGCGTCGGTCGCGCACTCGACGCGCTCCGTCCGCTCACGATCGAGCGACACGCGTCGCCGTACGCCGAGGGCTCGTGCTTCATCACCTGCGGCCACACGCGGGTGTTATGCACCGCCAGCGTGGAGGACGGCGTTCCATCATGGCGGCGCGGGCGCGGCGAGGGGTGGATGACCGCCGAGTACGCGATGCTGCCGCGTGCAACTCACACGCGGACATCGCGTGAGCGCACCCAGATAGGCGGCCGCACACAGGAGATCCAGCGTCTCATCGGGCGAAGCCTTCGCGCGATGCTGGATGACTTCAAGTTCGGCGAGTTCACGATCAAGGTCGATTGCGATGTGTTGCAGGCCGATGGCGGCACGCGCACAGCATCGATCACTGGCGCGTGCATCGCCGTGGTGGACGCGTTCGCGTGGCTCGCGCGCGAGAAGAAGATCGCGTCGTCGCCGGTGCGGCGTCGCGTCGCGGCCGTGAGCGTCGGTGTGATCGACGGTGAGGCGCGGCTCGATCTCGACTCTCCCGAGGACGTGCGCGCGGAAGTCGACATGAACGTCGTGATGACCTCAGAGGGAAAGTTCGTGGAGGTGCAGGGCACCGGCGAGCATGGCACCTTCGATCGCGCCGCGCTGGATCGTCTACTCGGCCTTGGCGAGGGAGGAATCCGGTCGCTGTTGCGCGCACAGGAGGAGGCGCTCGCGAAATGAGCAGCACGCCGTTCCTTCTCGCCACCCGCAGCCTCGGCAAGCTATACGAGCTGCGACCGATGTTCGAGGCGGCTGGCGTGGAGGTGACGGATCTCGACGACGCCGGCATCGCCGAGACTGGCGGGGAGGACGATCTCGAGCACTTCGAGACGTTCGAGGAGAATGCGCTCGCGAAGGCGCGCTATTTTCGCGCGAAGAGCGGGCTCCCAACCATCGCGGATGATTCCGGGCTCGAGGTCCGCGCGCTCGCCGGTGCGCCGGGCGTGCGCACGAAGCGGTGGAGCGGGCGCAGCGCTCTGGAAGGGCGCGCGCTCGACGTCGCGAACAACGAGTACCTGCTGGCGAAGCTCGCGGACGCGGTGGACCGTCGCGCGCGCTACGTTTGCGTTGCCGCATTGGTGGATGCGAGCGGTGAGCATCTCTTTCGCGGCGAGACGGAGGGCGAGATTCTGCGCGAGCCTCGCGGCGATGGCGGTTTCGGCTACGATCCGCTCTTTCTCTCGGCGGATCTCGGAATGACCTTCGCGGAGGCGGAACGTCATGAGAAGGAACGCAGGAGCCATCGCGGCCGGGCGTTCGCGCAGCTCATCTCGTGGCTCGACGCGCGGAGGCAAAGTGCGCGATCGTGAGTGTGCGCGGTTGACCCGGACGCGTGGTCGCACTAGTTTTTGCGTTTCCCGGGGCGTAGCGTAGCCTGGTATCGCGCCTGCTTTGGGAGCAGGAGGTCACCGGTTCAAATCCGGTCGCCCCGATCGAGAACAAGGCCGTGGAGAGAAGTAGCCGACTTGCGTCACCGGAAGCGCCAGTAGCTCAGGTGGATAGAGCAACAGCCTTCTAAGCTGTGGGTCGGAGGTTCGAGTCCTCCCTGGCGCGTGGACGACGAAGGGATTTGCGCCCATAGCTCAATTGGCAGAGCAAATGACTCTTAATCATTAGGTTGTAGGTTCGATTCCTACTGGGCGCATGAAGGTGTGTTTTCATAGGGAAATCAGGGGGGCCACTCGATCAGGGTGGCCCCTTTCTTGTGATGTGTGAACCGTAGACGCACGCCATCTCGCCCTACGGAGTGGTGAGAAGAGACGCCTTGGCCCCAGGGTAGTCAAGAACGAGCGTGACGTAGCGCCACGCCGACCCGCCGAGGGCACCCTCGATCGGCTGGTCCATGTACTGAGACATGAAGTCGTGGAAATTCCGATCAGGGCGGTCGGTAAACCACACGGGACCGAGATGCTGTCCACCGACTTCAATCGTCGGTACGCGCATCATCGCGGCCCCACCCGGTTTCTCAGCGTTGGGCACAACGAGCCATTCCGGATGCTTCTTGTGCCATTGCTCAAAACGCTGCGTCGTGATGAAGCTCGTGGCGCGGTGTCGAGGTTCGTTCGAGCCGACTATCCGCCAAGCGCTGTCTGTGAGCTCTATTCGCGCACCTGTATCCACGAGGAACTGGATCTCCTCGCCGTCGATTCGAGCAGTGATCCGCGGAAAGCTGTTCGTCCGGTGGCCTGTCGAGTCGGTTTTGAATCCAAGCGGTACCCAGCAGGAGGGGTCGGTCGGAGCGACGGACTTCGTGCCGTCGAAGTAGATCCGTCTGTTGGGATAGTCTATCGTCCACACCCGATCGGCGAACCAGGCGGTCCCGAGTCGGCCATCCCATTCGTAGCCGGATTCGTCCTCTGGTGGCGGTCCATCCGCTTCCACGGCGAGCAGCACCGTCGTCGAGTCCTTCGACTTCATTCTGAATCCGGCGGAAAGCGCACTTGGAATGGGCGGCACGAGCGATTCATTGAGGGCGCTGGAAATGCGCGCCATCATATAGGTCCCGTGGTCCGCACCATTCGTCCAGGTCAGGGTGTCTGTCGGCAACGAGAGACGTTGCACAGCTTCGGGGAAGAGCGATAACAGCCCTCCACCAGTATCGGTGTAGAGCCGGAGCGATGGAAACCCGGGCGCAGTCCATCGAACAAATACCCTGTCGCCGACGAAGTCTGCCGGCACCGGGCGTCTGCCGATTGGTGCAGAGCATGCGGCGTCGGGGGTCGTGGAGAGGATGCGGAGCAGCGCCACCAGGGTGAGCTTCAGCGGGATGATCAGCATCGCTTAGACCTCCTGTTGGACAATTGACTGTGCGCCGACGGAGGTGCAGCCTCGCCCGTTTCTGACTCGCAGCTCCTCGGTGGCCATTCTTGGTTTCCGGGTTCATGCGGCGAGAGTGAAGGCGGCTGCCCCAGCACCGATAATGCTACTCGCAGTGGGGGGATCGCAATGCAGCGCCAATCTGCTGTCGGT
>JANWLO010000071.1 GCA_025450815.1 Gemmatimonadaceae bacterium | reverse complement strand
TGTCCCTCTTTAATGTCTTTGTCTTCCCTTGTTCAGCAACCCGCTATGGCGCAGCCTCGAGGAACTCGAGCGCCGTCTCGTGCTGCAGCGTGCTGCGGAGCGTCCAGACATCGTCGAACACGATGATCGAGTTGTTCTTGGCATCGTAGAGCCGCATGCGGCCGCGGCCTCGTGCGATGCGCTCGATGTCCTCTTCCTTGCCGATCACCCAGCGTGGAAAGCGGTACGAGAGTTTTTCGAGACGGCATGGCACGCCGTACTCGTGCTCCAGCCGAAAGAGCATCACGTCGAACTGCAGCAATCCCACCGCACCGATCACCGGAGACGGACCGATCTCGCTCTCGGCGTAGAACACCTGCGCCGCGCCCTCCTCGGTGAGCTGGCGAAGTCCGGCGTCGAGCTGCTTGCGACGCATCGGGTCGATGATCGTGATCCGCGCGAAGTGCTCGGGCGCGAAGCGCGGAATGTCGCGGAACTCCACGTCGTCGTTCGCGGAGAGCGAGTCTCCGATTCGCAACGTTCCCTTGTCCACGATGCCGATGACATCACCCGGCCACGCCTCCTCGATCGCCGTGCGCTCGCGCGCCAGGAACTGCTGCGGCGCCGAGAGCCGGAGCATCTTCCCCGTGCGCACCAGCTTGGCCTGCATGCCGGCCTCGAATCGGCCCGAGCAGATGCGCACGAACGCAATCCGGTCTCGATGACGCGCATCCATGTTCGCCTGGATCTTGAACACGAAGGCGCTGAAGTCGGGATTCGTGGGCTCGATCTGCCCGCGACTCGACTCGCGCGCGACGGGTGACGGCGCGAGATCGAGGAATTCAGCGAGAAACGGCTCGACACCGAAATTCGTGAGCGCGCTGCCGAAGAACACGGGCGAGAGCTCGCCCGTGAGAATCTCCTCGCGGTCGAAGGCGTGGCCCGCCGCATCGAGAAGCGCGATGTCCTGCACGAGCCGGTGGTGCGCGTCCTCGCCGAGCAAAACGCGCACGGCGGGATCGTCCAGCGAGCCCGCCTGCACGCCAGCGCGGCTCGCGCCGTGATCCACGCCGCGCTCGAACAGATGGATTCGCTTCCTCCGTCGGTCGTAAACGCCCGCGAACACATCGTCACGAAAGATTGGCCACGTCACCGGATGACAGCCGATTCCCAGATCGGCCTCGACATCACTCAGGAGCTTGAGCGGGTCTTCGCCGACGCGGTCGCACTTATTGACGAACGTAAAGATCGGCATGCGGCGGCGCTTGCAGACCTCGAACAGCTGACGCGTTCGCTCCTCCACGCCGCGCCGATTGTCGAGCAGCATGATCGCGCTGTCGGCCGCCACGAGAGTGCGGTACGTGTCCTCCGAGAAGTCCTCGTGGCCCGGCGTGTCGAGAAGATTGATGCGGTAGCCCTCGTAGTCGAACTGCAGCACGCTCGATGTCACCGAGATGCCGCGCTGTCGCTCGAGCTCCATCCAGTCCGACGTCGCGTGACGCTCGGCGCGTCTTGCCTTCACTGAGCCCGCCAGATGAATCGCGCCGCCGTACAGCAGCAGCTTTTCCGTGAGCGTGGTCTTCCCCGCATCCGGATGACTGATGATCGCGAACGTGCGCCTGCGCGCAGTCTCGCGTGCGAGGGCGTCGCTCGCTTCTCCGCCAGGCTGCTCCGTCACGATCGCTCGAGCCGGCAACTCTATCGGAGCGCGGCCGAGGCCTGGTTGAGCGCCTCCGTTGCCTTGCCGAAGCGGGTCTCGAGATCGGCCGCCTCGCTCTGCGCGAGCTGCTGATCGCCCGCGCGCGTCGCCTCGTTGATGGACGGGAACACCATGTTGGAGTAGCCGTTGTCGACGTCCGCCGCGTAGATGAGGTTGCGGAACCACGGACGCGTCTTGAGCCCCTGCGGGCGCGTGAGCGCGCGCTCGACGAGCAGCAGCGACGCATTGGTGCGGCCGCGCACTGCCTTGGACGGCGAACCCTTTGCCAGCAGAGCGTCGCGGGACGCGTCGAAGGACGTGGCCGCATGCTCGAGCGCGTCGATCGCCGCGCCGAGCGCAGAGAGGTCGAGCGTGAGCTTCTTGTCGGCGGCGTTCTTCTGCGTGGCCGCGAGATGCGTGCGCATCGCGCGCGCGAACTCCACGTAGTCGTACGGGAGGATGTCCGCATTTGCGAGACGCAGCACCATCGCCGCGCCAACGCGTGCGGCGGCGGCGTGATATGCGTACGTCGGATCGCCGAAGGTCGTCATCCAGTGGTACGAGTCGAACTGCGAGTGATATACGCCGCCGCGGCCGTGGTATCCCCACTCGCTGATCGGGATGCCGAGGTGATTGTAGAAGCCGGCGAAGTCGGAGCCGCCCCCCGGGTCGCCCATCTTCGGCTCAGCACTGTCGGGCACCGATTCCGTCTTGCGCCACACGGCGTAAATCGAGCCGACACCGCTCGGATCCTGAACCTCGCGGGCGACGTCGCGCAGCGTCGGCCGTAGCGACGGCGAACCGCCGCCGCCAAAGTTCGGACCGTCCGCCGCTCCATCCTGATTGAAGTACGCAACGGCACCGTGCTCCAACCGGAGCGAGTCATCTTCGACGTACTCGGTGGAGCCGAGCAGCCCCCACTCCTCCGCGTCCCAAGTGGCGAAGAGCAGCGTGCGCTTGGGCTTCCATCCCTTCTTCACCTCGGCCGCTACAGCCTGCGCCGCCTCGAGGATGCTCACCGTGCCGCTCACGTTGTCGGCCGCCCCGGGCCCCCACGCATCGCGATGGCCGCCGATGATCACGTACTCGTCCGGGAACTCGCTGCCGCGCACGATGCCGAACGTGTCGTAGATGTGCTTGATGGCGTTGGTGGCCGAGTCGCTTCGTACGATGATGCGTGCGGCAACGGGACCCGGGCCAACATGGTACCGAAACGGGAGTCCGCCCTGCCACGACTGCGGAATTGCCGTGCCGCGCACGTCGTGAAGCAGCGCACTTGCGTTCTTGTAGCTGATCGGGATCACGGGAATGTGCGGCACTTGCATATCGTTGAGCGGAATGCGCTTCGCGCCCGGATGGCTCGGATAGCCGGGAGTACTCGGATCGCCGTCGTCGTTCATCACGCTGCCGCGTTGCACTCCGGTCTCGCCGCGCATCGGCCCCTCGGGATAAACGTCGCCGCGAGTGAATCCGTCGTCGGCTGGATCGCTGTAGATGATTAGCGCCACGGCGCCGCGCTTCTCCGCCTCGCGCGCCTTGATACCGCGATACGAGCGGCCATAGCGAGCGATGGCGATCCTGCCCTTCACCGACACGCCCATCGAGTCGAGCTGCTTGTAGTCCTCGATCAGCCCGTAATTCACGTAGACCACGGGCGCGCTCACGTCGCCGGTGCCGCTGTAGCCGTTGGCAATGATCTTCTCGAACGCGGGTCCGCTGGTGGAATCGCCTGCGACCGCCCCCTCCGCGAGTTCGAGCGACAGCGTGTCGGGCGCAATTCGCCAGAGCTTGATCTCCGTCGTGTGCGGCATCCACACATCGTACGCGCGCACCTCCGTTTCGAGCCCCCACGACTTCATCGCGTTGATCACGTAGTCGCGCGTCGTCACCTGCGCGGGCGTGCCCGCGATGTGCGTCTCCTTCGAGAGTTCGTGCGAGTGGCGGCGAGCGGTAGCGGTGTCGGGACGAGCAATGACGCGCGTCTCGAGGTCGCGCTCCGCGCGCGCCGCGGCGGGGGAATAGCCGGGAGTCGAAGCGGGAGCGGGAGACTGCGCGGCGAGCGATGCCGCGAGCAGCAGCAGAGCGACGGGAAGCGTGCGGTGCATCGTCACGACCTGGGTTCGAAGTTCATGGTTGCGCGCCAGCGTGCGCACGGCCGAAAGCATCGCGAAATGTATCGCGGCACATCCTTGACCGCTCGTGCTCGCGCCGTACGTTGCCTCCGTCGCCTGCACGCTGGCTCACCGCAACCCACGCCGCCAAATGGCCGGACTCCCGATGCTTCGCACCCTCGCCGGCGCGCTGTGTGCCTGCTGCGCGCTCGCCGCTCAATCGCTTCCGGCGCAGAACCCCGCGCGTCCGGATTGGACCGCGCGCTATCAGGCGATCGCCGCCGACAAGGGACGCGTGGCGGACAGCGTGCGGCTGCACGAGCTGTTCAAGGTGGATTGGGACTACTCGAACATCGAGTATCCCGAGTTCGCGACGTACACGGGCTACAAGGGACAGAACGGCCGGTGGACGGATCAGTCGCTCGAAGCGATCGCGCGCAGAAAAAAGGAGCTCGAGAACCCGCTGGCGGTGATCTCGTCCATCGACCGCGCGTCGCTCTCAGCCGCCGACCAGCTCAACTACGATCTGTTCCGGCGCGGCGCGGAGGATGCGATCGCGGGCGTTCGCTTTCCCGGCGAATATCTCGCGATCAGCCAGCAGGGCGGTCCACAGCTGCTCCCGCAGACGCTGGAGCTGAGTCCGAACGCGACGGTGGCGGACTATGAGGCGATCCTCTTGCGCATCGACTCGCTACCGGCGGTCATCGATCAGGACATCGTGCTGCTGCAGCGTGGTCTCACCGCAAAGGTGACGTCTCCGCGCATCACACTGCGCGACGTGCCCGATCAGGTGAAGGCGCTCATCACGGATGATCCGATGAAGAGTCCCGTGCTCGTGATGTTCACCCGTTTTCCTTCGGGTATTGCAGCGGCGGATCAACAGCGGCTCACGACCGCTGCTGTGCACTCATACTCGGAGCGCGTGAAGCCCGCGTACGAGCGACTCTACTCCTTCCTCACGAAGAGCTACATTCCCGGCGCTCGGGAAACCGTCGGGATGAGCGCGCTCCCGGATGGCGCGGCGTGGTACGCGTACAACGTTCGCATCGAGACAACTACGAATCGCACCCCGGAGCAGATTCACGCGACGGGGCTTGCCGAGGTGAAACGGATTCGTGGCGAAGAAGACAGCGTGATGAAAGCAATCGGCTACAAGGGAACCTTCGCCGAGTTCTCGACCTTCCTCCGCACCGATCCACGATTTTTCTTCACCGACAGCGCGGATCTCGTCCGCGCGTACCGCGACATCGTCAAACGCATTGATCCCGAGCTCATCCATCTCTTCGGTCATCTGCCGCGGCTTCCGTACGGCGTGACGACTATTCCTTCGTACAGCGCGAAGTCCGCCACCACCGCGTACTACCAGCCGGGGTCGTACGAGGCTGGGCGGCCGGGTTACTACTACGTGAACACGTACGCGCTGAACACGCGCCCGAAATGGGAGATGGAAGCGCTCTCCTCACACGAGGCGGTGCCGGGACATCACCTGCAGATCTCGATCGCGCAGGAGCTCACGAACGTCCCCGACTTCCGCCGCTACGGCGGCTACACTGCGTTCGTGGAGGG
>JANWLO010000070.1 GCA_025450815.1 Gemmatimonadaceae bacterium | reverse complement strand
GACGTGCAACAGGTTTTCATGGATACGTTCGTCGACACCACATGGCCTTCCTGCCCGCGGCACCCGAACCACCCGCTCTGGTTCCACGACGACGCGTGGTACTGCGATCACGACGGCGTTGCGCTGACCGAGCTAGGTGGCCTTGCCGCAATCGGCGCCGGTGAGACCGGCCGCGCCGCGATGCGAAAGCGCGAGGAGCAACGTCGCGCCGGTATCCGTCGGCGTCCACAATCAGACTCGTGAGCACAGCGGGCGCCTTGAGATAAAGGCGCCACTCAACGCTCCACGCTCAACCTCGCCACGCGCTGCCTCGTATCCGCCACGATCGGCTGCAACTCCGGATCCGCCGTCTTCCATAGCTCCAGCAGCTTCTCGTAGTAATCCTTCGCCTTCGCGCGATCCCCCTTCGCCTCATACAGCTCGCCCAGACGCTGATACGTCGCCGCGAGATGATCGACGTCCTCGCGCATGCGAAAGCCGTCCGCACCCTTGAGGTATTCCTCATAGTACGCGCGCGCCGAGTCGGGTTGGTTCAACTTCGCAAACGCCGCCGCAGCCTCGAACGTGCCGCACAGGGTGCACGGATTGTTCACGCGCGTCTCCTGAAAATCCCTGAGTGCTTCCTCATTGCGTCCCTCGGCCATCGCGATGTTACCGAGCGCTTCGAAGTGGTCCGGATCCCCCTTTTGCACCAGCGTGGGCACGGTGCGCGCGTACTCCTCCATCAGGCTGCGCGCCTCATCCACCTTGCCTCCCAGCGCGTACGCGATCGCGAGCTGCGGATATTGACGCTCCGTCGGATCGACCGAATTCAGCGGATGCTTGCTACGCGCATCCGCGAGCGCAGCAAGCGCCGCGCTCACGTGAACCTGATGCCGAAAGTCCAGCTGGGCCAGCTTCGCTACTCGTAAATAGTACATTCCCATCGCGCCGTTCGATTCGTCGATGGAGGCCGCGGTTCGCATATTCGCTTCACTGTTCGAGATGTGTCCTTGCATCCCCTCGATGTTCGCGAGGTCGCTCGCCGCAATGTCCTTCCAGAATGGCGACGGCGCTGCAGCGGCCGCCTCACGGTCTCGTCGCTCGGCTTCCGGGAAATCGTGTCGCCACGAGGCGATGAGCTCCCCCGACGCGCGCATGTTCGGATCGCCGGCAGAGTTGCGCTTCCAGAGCTGGTACGTGCTTTCAGCGCGGACGGGCATCCCCTGCGCGAGCTGCGCGGCGATCGCGTTCAACGGACAGTTCCCGAATTCTCCCTCCGACACGCATCGCACGGCGAGGCTCTCCGCTTCCGCGAAGCGGCGCTGTGGAATGTCGAGCAGGGCAAGATTGTTCAGCGCGATGTCGCTGCCCGGGTCGATGGCGAGCATCGCGCGATACGCCGCCGCCGCCTTCGCCGGATCGTGCTGGATCTGATCGAAATACCAGCCGATGGTCGCCTGCTTCTCGACCTCGGGCAGCCTGTCGCGATGGCGGTACGCGTGCTCGGACGCGTCGGCAATCTTCGCATACGGCGCGAGGCGGTTCGAGAGAAGGACCGCGAGCTTGCGCCACGCCATCGCGAAGCTCGTGTCGATGGTCGTCGCCTCCTGCAGGAGCGGGATGGCATCGTCCTCACGCCCCGCGTCGGAAATCCGCAACGCCTCCGTGTACTTGCGAAGCGCCTCGAGCGACTCGGTGGTGACGTGGGCGAGCGGCTGATCGGCGCGAATCGTGACGAGTGATTCACCGATTCGCTCGCGCAGCGCGCGCGACAACCGGTCGATCGCGGGAATCAGCTCCGCGTCACTCGCGGCGGTCTCCCGCAACGCAGTGAGCACTGACCCGTCGGTCGTCGAGATGACCTTGGCGGTGAGCACGTAGCTCTTCCCCACCGGCGCGATCTCGCCAGTGACTATCGCCGGCACACCCTCCCGCGCCGCGAGCTGACTCGCGAGCGCCGGCGTCAGCTTCGACGTCTCCGGCAACTTCATGCGCTCGAGTGCATTCCCCACCGCCTCGCCGTCAAGAAGCTTCACCGTCTGCGACTGCGACAGGTCGACGCGAAGCGCCTCGGTGAGCGTCGGTCCGAGCGTTGAGTCGGAAGCGCGATTCTCGAATTCCGCGAGGAGAATCGGCTGACGATCCTTGATGAGCCCCTTCGCCTGCAGCGTGCCGATGGCGCCGATGCCGAACGCGCGCATCACCGAGTATCCGACCACGATCGCCACGAGCGCGCCGAACGCGAGCCCGCCGCCCAAAATCGCCTTGCGCCACGTGAGGTGCTTCGCCATTCCCGCATCGGGCACGCGGTACGTTCCCGTCGCGGCCGCGAGCACGCGTTCCCGCTCCTTGCGCCCGGTGAGGAGCATGATCGGCAGCCCAATCACGAGCAGCATGGCCGCTCCCGGCAGCACCCAGTCGGGCAGGCCAAGCCGGTTGCGCAGCACGAACACGGTCGCGAGCACCGCGATCGACGCGAGCGCGAACAGCATCGCGACGCGCACCGGCTGCGCGCGCCGGAGCGCCGCCTCCGCGCCACTCGTGAACGCCGCCGCCGCCCCCGTGGGCGCCATCCCCCCACTCGGCGTCGCCATCGCCTGCAGCTGCGTGAGCATCTCCGCCGCGCTCTGCACGCGGTCCGCCGGCTTCTTCTCGAGGCAGCGCATCACGAGCGTGTTGAGCGCCGGCGGCACCGAGGCGCGCTGAGTGCTGAGCTGCGCCGGCGGCAGCGTCACGTGCGCGGCGAGCACTTGCTGCGGCGACATTCCGCTGAACGGCGGCCGCCCGCACAACATCTCGTACGCCATCGCGCCCACCGCGTACAGATCGGCGCGATGATCGACGTTCGGATCGGCAGCGGCCTGCTCCGGCGCCATGTACGCGGGCGTGCCGAGTGCGACACCGAGCGATGTGAGCGTGGATGAAGTCGACGCAGCACTCACGGCCTTCGCGACACCGAAGTCGGTGACCAGAGCATGTTGTCCGGAGATGAGCACGTTGTCGGGCTTGATGTCGCGATGCACCACGCCGCGCGCGTGCGCGTACGCGAGCGCGTCCACCACGTCGCGCAGGATCCGAATCGCGTCGCCCACCGGGAGCTCGCCCTCGCGCGCGAGCTTCGCGCGCAGCGATTCACCCTCCACCAGCGGCATCGTGTAGTAGAACAGGTCGCCGCTCTGTCCCGTGGAGAGCACCGGCACGATGTGCGGATGCTGGAGCGAGGCCACGAGCTGGATCTCGCGCCGGAAGCGCTCGATGTTGACGCCCGCCGCCATCTCCGGCGGCAGCACCTTGATCACGACGCTCCTGCCGAGTGCCGCCTCGCGCGCGAGAAACACGTGCGACATGCCACCGCCACCGAGCTCGCGCTCGATGCGGTAGGAGTCGCCAAGGACGGCCTGCAGCCGCTCCGTGAGATCGGACATCGCCATCAATGTAGGGATCGACAGCTATTGACGCGAGAAAGATCCGCGGCAGTCGGGGCACGGACCCCACGGCCATTCTTGCCGCCACTCCTACCCCGTACCGGCCGTCGCCCGCAATTTCCCTTGACAACCGCTGTGCCACGCCCCTCTGTGTGGCGGCGGCGCATCGGGTATGTTGTCTCTTCGCGCGACGCGGTGGTTTCTACCCGGCATTTTCGCCGCCGGTGCGGGCAACCCGCCGTACGTGACCCGCACCTCGCGAGGTCGTTCACACCGCGGCCCTGCGGATGGCACGTTCGGTGCGCCTAGGCGGCCCTCAGGTGAGTTGATGCTCTGTCCACGGGCCGTTCGGCGCGGTCCACGGATACAGTAGCTTTGTGCGTGCTACCGGTCGCCGTCGTACTGTCCGCTTCAGGGGAGTAGATGCTGCCAGTTCCGAATCCGAAAGTCCTCTTCAAGTCCATGTCCGACGGAGCAGTTCTTTTCTCCACGGACAACGAGGTGTACTTCGGTCTCAATAGCGTCGGCGCCCGGGTCTGGGAGCTGCTGCCGCCAGTTTGCGCGACCTTTGACGAGCTCTGCACGCGCCTCGCCGCCGAGTACCCAGAGGTCTCGCGCCACGTCATCGAAACCGATGTCAAGGAGCTTCTGTCCGACCTCTCCTCGCACAAGCTCGTTGCCGTTCGCGTGGAGGGGCAAGGTGACCAGTCGAATGCGACCCGCATTCCTGCGCAGGCTGGCAAGGCTTAGCGCCCGCGAGTGGCTCGACCTCGCTGAAGCGCAGTTCGAGCTCCTGGTGGCGAAGGTGGTCGTCGCAACGCGCCCCACCGGACGGCTCGTCTCCCGAGCCGCACACGACGACGTCGTCGCACCAACGGACGCCGCGCCCCCACCAAGCGACGCTCGACCCGAACAGCTCGCGCTCGCCATCGGCCGCGCTGCGGAGCACGGCATTTTCCGTCCGCTATGCCTCGTGCGCGCGGTGGCGCTCAAACGTACGCTCGATCGCCACGGCTACACAGGCGGCACGGTTCGCATTGGCGTGCGCATGACCGACGGCCGCTTCGCCGCCCACGCGTGGGTCGCCTACGGCACGCAGATCCTCGGCGACCAGGAGTGGCACGTCGACTCGTTCGAAGAGCTCGACGAGATCACGGTAGTGGATCACGCGTGAGCGTCATCCTCGCGGTGGTGGGCGATACCACGGGTGCGTGCGATGACGCCGCGATCGCGCGCGCTCTCACGCGGATGCGCGTGGCGCCCGGCGATCGCACCGCGATCTGGCGCGGCCCGCGCGTCGTGCTCGCGGTCGCGCGCCAGCCGTGGGAGATGTCCGCGTCATTTTCCGGCGACTCGCTCGTCGTGGTGCAGGGCGAGCTCGCCATTGTCGCCGACGCGAGCATTTACTATCGCGACGCGCTTCGCGACGACCTTGGCCGAGCGCGCATAACGCCGGCTGGCGACAGCGCGAGTCATCTCATCCTCGCGGCGTACCGCGCTTGGGGCGAGGACTGCGCGGCGCATCTCGAGGGCGACTTCGCGTTCGTGATCTGGGACGGCGTGGCGCACCGCGTGGTGGCCGCGCGCGATTTTTCAGGCAAGCGCACGCTTTATCACTCCACGGTGAGCGGCGCGCGGGTGCTCGCGTCCACCGCGGGCGGCGCTCTCGCGCTTCCGGGCGCATCGCCCGCGCTCAACCTCACGGTGATCGCGGAGACCGCGGCAGGGCTCTGGGGCGGCAGCGCCGAGACGTGCTACGAAGCCGTGCGCTCGATACTGGGCGGCTGGACATTCGTGCAGCAGGACAGTGCGCCGCTGCGTCTTCGCCAGCACTGGAGTCCACCGCGCGCGACCGCGATTGGCTCGCCGCCGTTCGAGGAGGCGGCCGCCGAGCTGCGCGCGCTTCTCACGCGGGCGGTGACCGAGCGGCTGGATGTTGGCGCGGATAGCAGCGTGTGGCTGAGCGGGGGCTGGGACTCTCCCGCCGTCTTCGCCGTTGGCGCGAACGCTCTCGCGCCGAGCGGCAACGGCACCGCGCTCCGCCCAGTGTCGATCAGCTACCCCGAGGGCGACCCGGGGCGAGAGGACGAGCTCATTCGCGAAATCGCCGCGCGATGGAAAGCGCCCGTGCACTGGACCGACATCCAGGACATCCCGTTCTTCGACCGGCCTTCGGAGCGCGCCGCCGCGCGGGATGAGCCCTTCGCGCATCCGTTCGAGATGTGGCATCGTTCCCTCGCCCGAGGCACTCGCGCCACGAACTGCCGCGTTGCATTGGAGGGGGTGGGCGGGGACCAGCTTTTTCAGGTGTCCGACGTCTTTCTCGCGGACCTTTTACGCACTGGACGTTGGACGGAGTTGGCGCGCGAGTGGAAGGCGAAGGGAATGACGGGCACCGGCTTCCGGAATTTCTTTCGCTGGGCGATTCAGCCGAATCTTCCCCGCCCTGCGCTCGCGCTGGCGGAGCTCGTTCGCGGCGGGCGGCCGCTGGTCGGCTATCTCGAGCGCACACTTCCGCCGTGGATGGATGGAAAGTTCGCGCGCGATCACGAGCTCGACTCGCGCGACCGCGTCTACGGCCCTCGCTTGCCGCGCGGGAGCCGCGCGGACCAGGAGATGGCGTGGTATCTGTCGAACCAGTATTTCGCTCGCGTGTTCGGCTGCGTGTCGACCTTCGCGCGCGAGGAGGGTGTGGAGATCCGGTCACCACTCTACGATCGTCGCGTGATCGAGTTCGCGCTCACGCGGCCACGTTGGGAGCGCTCCTCCGGGCGCGAGACGAAGTCACTGCTCCGGCATGCGATGCGGGGTCTGCTCCCCGACAGTGTGTTGCGGACGCGCACGACGCGCACGGGAGTTACCGGCGGCTACTTCACGAGCTCGATGCGCGAGCATCTGCCGGCCATGGTCGATGAGTTCTTCGACAAATCGCTGCTGGCGCAGGCTGGCGTGATCAATGCACAGCTGTTTCGCAGCTCCGTGAACGAATATGCGAGCGGAGTGGAAAGCAGCTTTGCAGTCGCCTTGTACTTTACGTTACAGACTGAACTGTGGCTGCGCGCACACAATGGAGATGGAACGTCCCGTGCACTGTATTGGTCGTCATCGTTCCAGGCGACTGTCTAACCGGAACGTTAGATTCCAGGCAAGACAACGAGGATGGACGGGATGACGGCCATGTCGGCCGTACTTTCGCCGGGCAAGAGGCTCGGCAGCACACGACACTGAGGAGGGTCGGGTGTACCAGAAACCACGAGTGGAGCGATTCGGTTCGTTCCGCGAGTTGACGCAGGTCGGTTTCAACGGTACCACGGATGGATTCACCATCTGCGGCATCGGCGGCGGAACAGGAAATGAGCTGTGCGGGGGCCCGGGCGCGCCACCGTGCCGCAACGCTTCGCCCGTCATCGGCTGATCGTTCGCACCGCTAGCACGTGGGAGGCTGTCGGGCTTGCCCGGTAGCCTCCCACGGCGCTTTTTGCGCATATGAGATGCTATCAGGTGTTCGGTGGCGCGTTGCGCTCCGACATCGATTTTCCCGAGCTTCGGACCATCGAGAGCGACGACCCGAGCTGGTCGCTCCGCTCCGTCGCAGGCCAGCCCGAGATGACGAACGCCTCGCTGCTCGGAGAGGCCGAAGTCATCCCCGGTTTCCAGGTGCGGCTCTTCCGGCACGCGCGGGGCTTCCGGTTCGTCTTCGATGACACGGGAACTTTCGACCTCACCGCAAACGGTCGCGACATCGCGTGGAGCGCGGGGCCGAGTTTCGAGCATTCCTGGGTGCGCGCGGACGTTACGGGACGCGTGCTCGCGGTCGCGCTCCACGCTGGCGGGCACCTTTGTCTACACGGCAGCGCAGTCGCGACGGGCAGCGGTGCGATCGCCTTTCTCGCGCCCAAGTTCCACGGCAAGTCCACGCTCGCGCTGGCGCTCTCGCGCGCGGGCGCGAGGCTGCTCACCGACGATGTGCTCCCGGTGGATCCGCACTCTCCCGTTCACGCGGTTCCAGGTGTACATCAGGTGAAGCTCTGGCAGGACACCGCCGCGCACTTCGGCGTCGATCGCGAGACACCGGATCCCGGCTCTAAGCATCTGATTCACGACTTCGACGAGAGCATGCTCTCGTACGACCGCGCGCCCTTCGCAGCGATCTACCTGCTCTCGCCGGTGATGGTGGCAGAGGGCGAAGCGGTGCCGCAGGTGGTCCGGACACGCCTGCACCCGGTTCCCTCCGCCCTGGCTCTCGTGCGACATTCCATCATGGGGAGCATGCTGAGCGGCGGCGAGGCGAAGCTCGTGATCGATCGCGCGACATCGATCGCGGAGGAGGTGCCCGTGTATCGCCTCGAGGTTGCGGCGGGGATCGAACGCATCGGCGAAACGGTGGATCAGCTTCTCGCCTGGCACGGCGGGGCGGCGATCGCCGAGGCGCGCGCGTGAGCGGGATCATGGCGCGCGCGGATGCACGGCACTCCGACGCAGTGAGCGCCATCGCGCCGTCCGGCGGTAACGCTCGCGGCTACGCGGTGGTGCTCGAAGATATCTCGAAGTCGTTCCCGGTGCGCCGTAGCTGGGGCGCGATGGCCCGCCACCCGCTCGCGCGTCCGCTCGCCCCGGTGCTGCGCAACGTGAGCTGCGCCGTGAGCGACGGCGAGTTCTTCGGATTGCTCGGCCCCAACGGCGCCGGCAAGACGACGCTCTTCAAGATGCTCGCGACACTCGTGCTGCCGGATGCCGGCAGGGCAACGGTGCGGGGATTCGACGTGGTCAGCGAGGCACCGCGCGTGCGCGAGGTGCTCGCGCCGGTGATTGCGGACGAGCGCAGCCTGTACTGGCGACTCACTGCGTTCGAGAACCTCGAGCTGTTTGCCGCGCTGCAGGGGATGCGCGGAGCGACGGTGCGCAGGCGCGTGAACGAAGTACTGAATGTCGTGGGGCTGAGCGATACCGCGGACAAGATCGTGGGCGCGTTTTCGTCGGGGATGAAGCAGCGGCTGCTCATCGCTCGCGCGCTGGTGGCGCAGCCGAAGATTCTGCTGCTCGACGAGCCGACGCGCAGTCTCGACCCGATCTCCGCTCGAACCTTCCGAGCTTTCCTTCGCGAGGAGATCTCGGGGCGGCAGGGGTGCACGGTGCTTCTCGCCACGCACAGCGCGGACGAGGTGATGGAGCTGTGCAATCGCGTCGCGGTGCTGGATCACGGGCGGCTTCTCGCCACCGGAACCACCGATTCGCTCGCGCGCGAGCTCGGCGAGGAGCGCTACGCGTTGTTCACGCTTGATGCGAATCATCCCGCGCTGGCGGCGCTCGTGCAGAGAGGAGTAGTGAGCGCGCTGCACTTGCACGGCGTCGACGACGGCTGGACGCGCGTGGAGATGGAAATGTCGGGCGGAATGGAGCGCGCCGCGCAGATCGTCGCGACGCTGGTGGAGCAGGGCGTTCCGATCGCGCGCTTCGAGCGCGTGCCGCTGCCGCTGGCCGATCTCATCGATCGCATCGTGCGACGCGGCGACGCGGAGGCCTCGCGTGCGTAGCGCGATCGCACTCATTCAGGCGAGCTGGCGCACGCAGCGCAGCTACCGCGTATCGATCGTCCTCTCGATCCTCATGCTTGGCGTCACGGTGCTGCCGGTGTACTTCGTATCGAAGGCGTTGCAGCCGTACATGGCGTCGTCGATCGTCGATCAGGGCGGGAACTACTTCGGCTTTCTCGTGATGGGCATGATCGCGCTGATGTTCGTGAGCACCACGGTGAGCTCGATTCCGGACGCGATCGGCGCGGGGATTGGAAACGGCACGCTCGAGGCGCTTCTCGCCACGCGCGCTTCCATTCCGAGTCTCCTCGCCGGAATGGTGGGGTACAGCTTTCTGTGGACGGCGGTGAAGGGAGTGCTTTTCCTGGCGTTCGCGCTTGCGCTCGGCCTTCATCTCTCCTTTAGCGCGATGTTGAGCGGCATCCTGATTCTGCTGCTCATAGTGCTCGCGCACGTTCCGTTTGCGCTGCTCGCGGCCTCGCTGGTGCTCGCGTTCCGTACCACCGCGTCGATTCCGAGCGCGGTGATGATCGCCAGCGGACTGCTCGGCGGGGTGTACTGGTCGATGTCCGCAAAGGTGATTCCGGCGTGGGTGCAGGCGTTGAGCAACTACGTTCCGCTCGCACCCGGGCTGCGGGCGCTGCGGCGGACGCTTCTGGACGGTGCATCGCTGAGTGCGGTGATGCCGGACGTGCTTCTCCTCATCGGGTTCGTCGTGCTGCTCAACGCGATTGGCGGCCTTGCGTTCGTTGAGGCGCTCCGCTACGCGCGCCGCAGCGGTACCCTTGCGCAGTATTGAGCCCCGGGTGATGAGTCTCGACTCGCTGTCTCCCGAAGCGCAGCTGCTCTTGCTCGCCGCTGGTGGCGAGCGGAACGACGAGGCGATTCGTGCGCTACTTGCGCGTCCGCTCGATTGGGCGAAGCTCAGCTGGCTCGCGGAGACCGAGCGAGCAACGCCGGTGCTCTGGCGCCGCCTGATCGCGCTCGGATCGCTCCCGGCGGAAGCGCAGCCGCTGCACCGCTCGGCGATGGTGGCCGAGTTCCGGATGTCGCATCTCGAGGCGCGACTGCTCTCGGCGCTCGACGCGCTCGCCGCGACCGGCACGGAGGCGGTGCTGCTCAAGGGCGCGGCGCTCGCGCTCACCGTCTACGGGTCGTTCGTCGCACGTCCGATGTCCGACGTCGACCTACTCATCGCGCGCGATCAGGCGACGCGTGCGCGCGATGCGCTGCTGGCTTCCGGCTGGACCGCGAGCGCGTCCGATATCGCGCCCGAGTTCTACGCGGGGCACCACCATCTACCGCCGCTCGTCGACGCGCAGGGCACGGGTACGAGTGTCGAGCTGCACACTTCGCTTTTCTTCGAGGGACATCCGTTCAATTTCAGCAGCGACGACGTGCGGCGGCGCGCCGAGCGTGTGCAGGTTCGCGGTCGGGATCTGCTGGTGCCTAGCGTGCAGGATCAGCTGCTGCACCTGTGTTTGCACTTCGCGTGGTCGCACATGATGGCCACTGGCGCGTGGCGCGCGTTCCGCGATCTGGATGCGTTGCTGCACACGAAGCGCATTCAGTGGCGGGAGTTCACGCAGCTGGCGCAGGAATCACGCGGTGCGAGCGCGTGTTACTGGACGTTTCGACTCGCGCGACAGCTGGCGGGAGTCGCGGTTCCGGAGTGGGTGGAGCACGCGCTCGCGCCACCCGAGCCGGAGTTCGCGTTGCGGAGGCTGGAGCAGCACTTCACGTACGATCTGCTGCCCACGGAAAACATCTCGCCATCACTCTGGGTGACGTACCAGATGTGGCAGCTTGGTTTGCGCCCGCGGTGGAGCGGGCATGGGCGCGTACGTCCGTGGGACCGCGCGGATGAGCTGCTGGCGGCAGAACGTCCGGGGCGAGTGAAGCGGCTTTTTCAGCACATGCGCAACGCAAAAGGCTGGACTCGCTATGGGCGATTAGTGCTGCTGCGGCCGCGTAGCGGCGAGCAGCATGCCTCCCATTGACATAGCTCCGTAACCGCCTACATTTCTCAGGCTAACCCGCGCCGGTACAAGCAGTTTGGTGGCGGCGTGAACAACATAACGTCTCGACTTCTCCTGAAGTCGCGACGCGCCCTTGGGTCCCCGCACGCGCAACAGTGGCGAGCGCACCCGGCGGCAGCGGATGGATACCGGTCCCGAAATGGGACGCCCGGTCCACCCGCGTTTTTGTTGGCGTATTCAGAAACTTCGAGCATTTCACGCGAGCAATCGCGACAGCTGAGAGATATGGCACGCACAACCCCGATCGATCGCTACCGGAACATCGGCATCATGGCGCATATTGATGCCGGGAAAACCACGACCACCGAGCGCATCCTCTATTACACGGGGAAGAGCCACAAAATCGGTGAGGTCCACGATGGCGCTGCCGTCATGGACTGGATGGAGCAGGAGCAGGAGCGCGGCATCACGATCACGTCTGCCGCCACCACCTGCTTCTGGACTCGCGATGGCGTGGAGTACCGGATCAACATCATCGACACCCCGGGACACGTCGACTTGACCGTCGAGGTGGAGCGGTCGCTTCGCGTGCTCGACAGTGCGGTGACGCTGCACGATTCCGTCGCCGGCGTCGAGCCGCAAACGGAGACGGTGTGGCGCCAGGCGGACCGTTACGGCGTACCGCGCCTCATCTTCGCGAACAAAATGGATCGCGTTGGCG
>JANWLO010000069.1 GCA_025450815.1 Gemmatimonadaceae bacterium | reverse complement strand
GGGAACTCCGCCATGGAAGACTTAAGTCCTACTCCTCCGCGTCTCTCAGTTCGCCTCTGTGCCTCTGTGTCGAGCAGTTCCTGGTTTTTCAGCACCCTGCTATACGGTCGCAACGCACTGTGAGCGATCGCCATTCGTCCTCGTGAATGATGCGTCCGATTCGCGTCCTGATCGCCAAACCCGGCCTCGACGGCCATGACCGCGGAGCGAAGGTAGTCGCCGCCGCGCTGCGCGACGCCGGCATGGAGGTCATCTACACTGGGTTGCACCAGACGCCCGAGATGATCGCGACGGCCGCCATCCAGGAGGACGTCGATGTGATCGGCCTCTCGATTCTGAGTGGCGCGCACATGACTCTCTGTCCGCGCGTGCTCGCGCTCGTGCGCGAGCATGGGCGCGACGATATCCTCATCACCGGCGGTGGCATTCTCCCGGCCGAAGACATCGAGGCGCTGCAGAAGCAGGGAATTGGCCGCCTGTTCGGCCCGGGCACGGCGACGACGGAGCTGATCACGTACATCCGCGAGTGGTTCGCCGAGCGCCAGCAGCAGGAAGCGTGATGACGCGGCTCCGCCAGCTGTCCGGCGAGATCCGAGAGCTCGAGGCGCGATTGCGTGAGGGCGGGGGCATCGCGAAAACGGAGCGCCAGCACTCGCAGGGAAAGCTCACCGCGCGTGAGCGGGTCGAGTTGCTGCGCGATCCGGGCTCGCGCTTTCTCGAAGTCGGCCTCCTCGTGGCGTACGACAAATACGATGGCCAGGCGCCGGCCGCCGGCGTCGTAACGGGCCTGGCGATAGTGCACGATCGCGAGGTCGTCGTCGTTGCGAATGACGCGACGGTGAAGGCGGGATCATGGTGGCCCGAGACGATCCAGAAGATTCTGCGCGCGCAGGAGATCGCGATGCGCTGCCGGATTCCAATCGTGTATCTCGTCGACTCCTCGGGCGTGAACCTGCCATATCAGGGCGGAGTGTTCCCGGGGCAGTACGGTGCCGCGCGAATCTTCTACTACAACTCGGTGATGCGGCGCTATCTCCGCATCCCGCAGTTCGCGGCGGTGATGGGCCCGTGTATCGCCGGCGGTGCGTATCTCCCCGCGCTCTCCGACGTGATTCTGATGGTCGATGGGACGTCGTTCATGGGACTCGGCGGCCCCAATCTGGTGAAGGGCGCCACGGGCCAGGTGATCGACGCCGAAACACTCGGCGGTGCGCGCGCGCACACCGAGCGTTCTGGGGTAGCGCACTATCGAGTGGCAGACGATCCGGCGTGTATCACCAGGTTGCGCGAGCTGATAGGCAGGCTCCCGCCGCCGCACGGCGGCTGCGCGCCGCGTGCAACCGATGCGGTGTCGAACCACTCGTCCAGCGCGCTTCTCGACATTCTTCCGGCCGACCATCGAATGTCGTACGACATGCACGCGGTGCTGCGTGCCATCGTGGACGATGGGAAGCTCCATGAGCTGCAGGAGGAGCTCGCGCGCGAGATGATCTGCGCTGACGCGAGCATCGAGGGGATTTCCGTCGGTATCATCGCGAACCAACGCGGTCTCATTCGCGGTCGCGATGGCGAGCGCCCGCGGTTCGGCGGCATTATCTACGCGGAGAGCGCGGAAAAGGTGGCATACTACATCGACCGTTGCGACCGGCAGGGGATTCCGCTCCTGTTCGTGCAGGACGTGTCGGGATTCATGGTGGGTCCGGAGGCCGAGCACGAGGGGATCATTCGCGCCGGTGCGCGATTCGTCGAGGCGATGGCGACGGCGATCGTTCCGAAGATCACGCTCACTGTAAATCACGCGTCGGGAGCAGGCTACTACGCGATGGCGGGTCAGGGATTCGATCCCGACTTCATCTTCAGCTGGCCAACGGGGCGCATGGGCGTAATGGAGGGCGAGGCGGCGGTGCAGGCGGTGCACGGTCCGTCCCTCGAGTCCAGTCGCGTCGCCGGCACCGAGCTACCAGAAGATCTCGAGCGCGCCGTCGGCGATATGCGCTCCGACTACGACGCGCAGCTCGACGCGCGCTTCGCGGGTGCGCGCGGCTTCATCGATGCCATCGTGTACCCGGAGGAGACGCGAGAGGTAATCGCGATGGCGCTCCGTGCCGCGCTTCGCAATCCCGGACCACACCTCGGCGCATTCAGCCTGCCGGCACAGATCGGTGTGCCCGCGTGAGCCGAATCGTTCGCATCGCGGCGGGGCAGGGATTCTGGGGCGACTGGCTCGAAGCTCCGCGACGACAGGTGGAGGGCGGACCGATCGACTATCTCATGCTCGACTATCTGGCCGAGGTGACGATGTCGATTCTGCAAAAGCAGATGCAGCGCGATCCGACGGCGGGCTACGCACGCGACTTCATCGCTCAGATGGAGGGGGTGCTTCCGGCCGTGCTCGAGCGCGGGGTGCGCGTGACGGCGAACGCCGGGGGCGTCAACCCGCTCGGCTGCGCGGACGGGCTCCTTGCGATGGCACGCGGTACGAAGAATCACGAGCGACTCAGGGTGGGAGTCGTGACGGGCGACGACCTGCTCCCGCATCTCGACACGTTGATCGCGAGCGGCCATGCGCTCGCGCACATGGAGACTGGCGAGCCACTCGCGACCGTGCGCGACCGCGTGCTCTCGGCCAACGCGTACATCGGCTCGCCTCCCATCGTTGAGGCACTCGAGCGGGGCGCCAACGTGGTCATCACCGGTCGCTGCACGGACACGGCGCTCATCCTCGCGCCACTAATGCACGAGCTCAAGTGGCCCACGAACGATTGGGACCGGCTCGCGTCGGGAATCGTGGCGGGACACATCGTCGAGTGCGGCGCGCAGTCGACGGGTGGGAATTGCGCGTACGATTGGCGATCGATTCCAAACCTCGAGAACATCGGCTTTCCGATCGTCGAAGTGGCGGAGGATGGATCGTTCGTCGTCACCAAGCATTCGGGCACGGGCGGCCGCGTGGATGTACACGGAGTGACCGAGCAGCTCGTCTACGAGATGGGCGATCCACACGAGTACATCACGCCTGATGTCATCGCCGATTTCACGACGATAAGGATTGCGTCCGACGGCGCGGATCGCGTGCGCGTGTTCGGCGTGCGGGGAGCCCCGCCAACTGACAAGCTCAAGATCTCGATCGCCTATCGCGCCGGCTTCAAGGCGGTGGGGACGCTCGTCTACGCGTGGCCGGACGCGCTTGCGAAGGCCCAGGAGGCGGACCGGATCATTCGTGCACGGCTCGCCAACCTCGGACTCGAGTTCGAGCTCATTCACACCGAATTCGTCGGAGCGACGGCGACGCACGGGCCGCTGGCGGCGATACCCGAGGAGCTGCCGGAGGTCCAGCTGCGGATCGGTGTGCGCGGAGCGGATCGACGCGCCGTGGAGCGGTTCACCCGCGAGATTGCGCCGCTCGTGCTCACTGGTCCGCCCGGCGTCACGGGCTACGCGGGCGGAAGGCCAAAGGTGGAGGAGGTCGTTGCCTATTGGCCGGCGCTCGTCGACAAAAGCGTCGTCACGCCGCGCGTCAGCATGCTCACGACATGAAGGTCCGTCTCCTTGAAATCGCGCACGCGCGATCCGGCGACAAGGGCGACACGGCGAACGTCGGCGTCATCGCGCTGCGAGACGAGTGGTATCCGATTCTCGATCGCTACGTGACGCGCGAGCGAGTGGCCGAGCACTTCGCGCGCGTCATCACGGGCTCGGTGGAGCGATTCGAGTTGCCGAATCTCTTCGCGCTCAACTTTCTCCTGCACGGCGCGCTCGGCGGCGGCGGCACGATCACTCTGCGCACGGATGCGCAGGCGAAGGTGTATTCCTCGGCGCTCCTGCGATTGGTTATCGACGTGCCGGACGATGAGGCGCGGGCTGCCGGGCTGCCGGAGCATCGCGCGTGACTCGAATTCGGCTCGAGCGTACCGACGCGATCGGTCGCATCGTGCTTGCGCGCCCCGAGAAGAAAAACGCCCTCGATCTCGCGGCGGCAGTCGAGCTGCAAGATGCATTCAGGTCGTTCGCCGCGGACGAATCAATCCGGATCGTGATTCTGTCAGCGGACGGGGCTGACTTCTGCGCGGGTGCGGACCTGGGCGCGCTGTACGCGATGCTCGATGCTGACATCGCGACGCATCGGCGCGACGCGGAAGCGCTGGGCGATGTCTTTCGCGCGAGTCGGGAGCTGCCGCAGGTGGTGATCGCCGCCGTGCGCGGCCGCGCGCTGGCGGGCGGTGCGGGTCTCGCGACGGCGTGCGACATGGTGGTCGCGCACGAAGGCGCTCGCTTCGGTTATCCCGAAGTGCGCGTCGGCTTCGTCCCCGCGATGGTGATGACGCTCCTGCGTCGGCAGATCGGCGAGAAGCGCGCGTTCGAGCTCGTAGCGACCGGACGCCAGGTAAGTGCGCGCGAGGCGCTGGAGCTCGGCCTCGTGAGTCGGGTGGCGGCAGCAGCGGAGTTCGATTCAGTGTGCGAAGAGCTTGCCGCCGATCTCGCCTCGCTTCCTCTGGATGCGCTGCGAGCAACGAAGCGCCTCTTTTACGACCTCGACTGCGCGACCATCGACGACGGGTTGTCGCTCGCCGCCCAAACGAACGTCGAGGCGCGGTTCACTAGCGCGTTTCGCGATGCGGTACGCCGCTACGCGCCAAAGGATCGGAACCCATGAAGCCTCGCGATCAGCTCAAGTTCACGATCCTCGTGATTGCCATCGCGATCTGGGCATGGGGCGCCCGCAGCGGCAACCGAGGATTCATGCTGACGGGCATCGGCTTCGTGGTCGTCGCCTTCCTCCTTCGCTTCCTGCCGAAATCGAAGGACGGCGACGACGACGAGGAGTAGACGAAATCGAACATGAGAACTTTATAACGTTCGGCCGCCTAACGGTTTACCGCTCTGTATCCAATCTTACGGAAGAGTTCTTGCGGGTGAGCAGGAACGCTACCACGGAAAGGGAGGCACATGGCGGAGACGAAGCGGCGCCGGCGGGCTGGTCCTGCAGACATAGCGCCGGCCGAAGGGGATCGCGACATCCTCGACCAGTACTTCGCGGAAGTGAGTCGGTATCCGTTGCTAACTGCGGATGGCGAGAAGGCGCTCGCGCGACGGATTCGCGTGGGTGAGCACGATGCAATGGAGGAGCTCGTGCGCCGAAACCTCCGCTTCGTCGTTTCCGTCGCCAAGAAGTATCAGAACCGCGGGATGCCGTTGATCGATTTGATCGGCGAAGGGAATGTCGGTCTCATGACCGCCGCCAGAAAATTCGATCCCGATCAGGGCGTCAAGTTCATTTCCTACGCGGTGTGGTGGATTCGTCAGGCGATTCTCGCGGCGCTCGCGCGCCAGGGACGCACGGTACGTGTTCCACTCAATCGCACCGCTGATCTCTCACGCGTGATCAGGGCGATCTCGATGCTGCGCGAGAAGCTGACGCGCGAGCCGACCGCGAAGGAAGTCGCGCACGTTACCGGCATCTCCGCCGAGATCGTGGGCGCGCTGTCGTCGCTCAACGCCTCCGAAGTGCGACTCGATGCGACAATCGGCAAGGACTCCGATCGCGCACTCATGGAACGCTTCGCCGTGGACGAGCTCCCGAGCACGGAGGACCAGATCCTCGATCAGTTCCGCACTTTGGAGTTGGATCGCGCACTTCTGACACTTCCCGCACGCGACGCCAAGATTCTTCGCCTCTATTTCGGACTCGAGGCGGATCGCGAACACACGCTCGACGAGATCGGGAAGATGCTCGGCGTCACCCGCGAGCGAGTGCGACAGCTACGCGATCGCGCGCTCAAGCGCCTGCGTCACGGGGCCACCGGCGCTGTGCTGAGAGATTTGTCAGCCGCCTGACAGTGCGTGGCATCGGTGCCGCGAGGCGCTAGCTTTCATGGTCTATGCCCTCGCGCCAGATACCAGAGCTTCTCTCGCCCGCGGGCTCGCTCGATTCCGCGCGGGCCGCCATCGCCAATGGCGCGGACGCGATTTACCTGGGCGCGGAACGCTTCAACGCGCGCGACGATGGCGCACAGCTCACACTGGATGAGCTGGATCAGGCGTGCCGACTTGCACACTCGCATGGGGCGCGCGTCTATCTCACTCTGAACACGCTCATCAAGCCCGTCGAGATGGCGGATGCGCTCTCGCTGCTTGGCGAATGCGTCGACCGCGGCATCGACGCCGTGATCGTGCAGGACCTGGGATTGGTGAGACTCATACGGCGCGTCTTCCCGTTGCTCGAGATCCACGGATCAACGCAGATGACCGTCCACGACGCCGCCGGGGCCGCGGTGCTCGAGCGAATCGGCGTTGGGCGCGTCGTCCTCTCGCGGGAGAACACCATCGCGGACATTCGCGCCATCCGCGCGGCCGTGCCGACACTCGCGCTCGAGTCGTTCGTGCATGGCGCCCTGTGCATCTCGTACTCCGGCCAGTGCTACATGTCCGGCATGATCTCCGAGCGCAGCGCGAATCGCGGCTCGTGCGCGCAGTCGTGCCGCAAGGACTACTCGCTCGCGGACAGCACGACGGGCGAGACGCTGGACACCGGCTTCCTGATCTCGGCGCGTGATCTCGCGGCACACGAGCATCTCGAGGAGCTCGCAGCGGCGGGGATCCGCACGCTCAAGGTGGAGGGACGCAAGAAGAAGCCGGAATACGTGGCCACAGTCACGCGGAGCTACCGTGCCTTCCTGGATCAGGTGGCGCGCGGGGAGCACGTCCAGCCGCTGGAGCACGAGGGCGATCTCGTGCAGATCTTCAGCCGAGGCTTCACAGGCGGAATGTACGGCGGGCGCGCGGGGCGCGATTACGTCACGCGCGATAAGCCGGATAATCGCGGCGTCGAGATCGGCGTCGTTACGGGCTGGTCGCGCGGCGGGCTATTCGTGGAGCTTTCCGCCCCACTCGCTACGGGCGATGGCATTGCGCTCGAGCCGCCGCACGGAGAGTCGGGAGCGATCACTGGGTTCGCCATTGCCGGCGTGCGCACGCTGTCGTCGAGCAACGGAATCACGCGGCAGGTAATCGATGCGCGGATGCCGGTGCCGAATGGATGGCGCGTGGTGCGCACGGCCCACGCGGCGCTCCTGGCCCGCGCGCGCGAGAGCTTCGCCGCGCTCGCTGCGCCAGCACGTGGACGCAAGTCGCGGCTCGACGTCCGCGCGTTCGGCTCTGCGGGCTCGCCCTTGAAACTGATATTCACGGTCGACGGCGAACAGGTGGAAGTGCGCAGCTCGCTCGAGCTCGTGCCAGCCGACAAGCGCGCGATCGATCAAGCGCAGCTCCGCGAACAGCTCGGCCGACTCGGCGAGACCCCATTCGCGTTGGGCGCCATAGACGACCGCGCGCTTGCGATCGGACTGTTCATCCCGGTGCGCGAGATCAATGGATTGCGCCAGCGCGCCGTCGAGCAGCTGCTCGTCCGCCGCGACTGGGCGCGGCAGGGCGCGAATGCGGAGCGCGCGGCGATCATCGAGGCGGCGGTGGGCGCGGACGACAGCAGGGTCAATGCATTCGGGAGTGAGGCAGCGTCGTCGGCCACGGTGCTCGCGGCGGATGTCTGCAGGCTAGAGGACGCGTACGCGGCGGCGAATGCCGGCGCTACCGAGATCGCGTACGACCCGTTTCTCCGGCATCCCATGCCGCCGGTCGTGCGCGTGCGCGCGCTCGCGGAGGCGATGGAGTCGCGCGGCATTGTATTCAGATTGCGCACGCCCACGATCGTACGACCCACGGAGCGCCGTCACCTCGACAAGTGGCTAGCGCTCGGCACGCCAATTCTGTCGGGCCATCTCGGCCTCGTCGCCGAGCTGGCGCGCGAGGGGAGAGACGTCGTCGCCGACTACGCCGTGAACTGCTTCAATCAGCACACCGCGGACGAGATTTTTGCGCTCGGAGCGTCGCGCATGGTGCTCTCGATCGAGCTCACGGGCGACGAGATCGCGGCTATTTGCGCGCCTCGCCATGGGCTCGGCTTCGACACCCTCATCTACGGGCGGCCCGAGGGGATGACGATCGAGCACTGCGTGCTATCAGCAGCGTTCGATCGCGAGCCGACCACCTGCCGCGATCTGTGCGTACGCGATCATCCGCTCGTGCAAATCACCGATCCGGCTGGCTACACCTTCGCCGTTGCGACGGACTCCAACTGCCGCAACCGGCTGCTGCATTCGCGGCCCATCGAGGGCTCGGAGTTCTTGCCGCGGTTGTGGCACACAGGCATCCGCGCGTACCGCATGCTGTTCAACGTGCCGGGCGACCCGGTCGCGGAGATCACGGCTCGCTATCGTGCGGCGCTCGACGCGCTCGACGTCGGCGAGCCGGCGCCCCCGAACGGTGTGCGCGAGCTGGTCGGGTCCTCCTTCACGCGCGGGCACTTTGCGCGCGCCGTCTGACGCTTCGTCGCGCGGCCGATCGATGAGCATACCGACGCGCTGCGCCGCGAGCCTGTGCCGATGACCCACGCATTGTCGATCGACGGCGCGCGAGAGGTACTGCGCGAGCGATTCGGTTATCCGGAATTTCGACCCGGACAGGAGCAGGCGGTGAAGGCCGTCCTGGCCGGACGAGACACGCTCGTCATCCTGCCCACTGGCGGCGGAAAGTCGCTTTGCTTCCAGGTGCCAGCGCTCATGCTCCCCGGGCTCACCGTGGTCATCTCGCCACTCATCTCGCTGATGAAGGACCAGGTGGATGCGCTCACGGCGCGTGACTTGCCCGCCACGTTCATCAACTCGTCGCTGAGCGGCGCCGAGGTATCGAGCCGGCTCGCACGCGCGGAGCGCGGCGAGGTGAAGCTGCTCTACGTGGCGCCGGAGCGCTTCGATGCCGGAACAACGGCGGAGCGGCTGCGTGCCGCTGGCGTCTCGCTGCTCGCGGTGGACGAGGCGCACTGCATCAGCGAATGGGGGCACGATTTCCGGCCGAGCTATCTGCGCATTCGCTCCGTTCGCGATCGCCTTGGCACGCCGCCCACCATCGCGCTCACCGCCACCGCCACCGGTGACGTTCGCACCGACATCATCCGGCAGTTGCAGCTGGAAAAGCCGGAGACGATCGTCACCGGCTTCGATCGGAAGAATCTCTCATACTCGGTAGTGCGCACCCGTACCGAGGCCGACAAAGATGCGGCTCTGATCGCGGCGCTCGAGTCGCAGCCGGGGCTCGCCGTGATCTATGCGTCCACGCGCAAGGCCGTCGAGCGCATTGCACAGATGCTCGAGCGCGCGCGGATTCCGGCTGTCGGCTATCACGCGGGGCTCGACGACGACCATCGCCGCGACGTACAGGACGCCTTCATGCGCGACGGTGTACGCGCCAT
>JANWLO010000068.1 GCA_025450815.1 Gemmatimonadaceae bacterium | reverse complement strand
CGCCCCTTCGATCACGTGGGCGAGTTGATGGCCGCAGCCCTCGCGCTCTTCATGCCCGACGAATGCGCCAACTACGTCCGACACTGCGGCTACCCGGTTACTACATGAAAATCGAAAACGCTCTAGCCGCCGACTACTTCCTGATCGCGCCACTCCATACGCGGCCAAAGTTCCTGAACCTCGTAATGCCGCATCGAAGGATGTGCGCCGTGTCGCCATCGACACGAAGGCGCCCACCACTCGCAGATCCTCGATCTCTTTGCGAAGGATAGTCGGCTCAATGTTTATGCGGGTGAACTCGAAGTGCGCCCACCAGGCGCGCCCACCACTGAGGGGGTTCGCAGCAGCGTGAACCTGTCTGACGCAGAGCTTCAGCTTGAGCGGCCGACCCGAGCGAGCGGCGTGTGGCGGCCTTCTAAGTCTTCCGGAAATGCTCGATGCGGTACGCGACCTCAGGTCCTTCGTTGCCCTCGTACGCGAGTTGTGCGACTGCGAGCGAGAAGGGCTCTAGATATCTGGCGACCCGTAGCGATCCAGCGTCCACGGGTTCGAAACCGACATCCCGAATCAGCCGCGCCGCGATCTTCTTGGCATGACGGTCGTCTCCGCAGAATAAGAGGCTCGCGCGGCGCCGTGTCCTCCTCTTGCGTTCGAAGACGTCGATCAACACTTCACTCGGGACTGTACTGAACGCGGAGACGACGTGCGCCTTGCGAACCTTCTTGGCCAGCGTTTCTGCACCCGACGACGTGTGGGCGACGGCCAATGCGGTGTCGTTCGCGTTCATCGGGAGCGAGCACGTGATGATCACCTTGCCGGAGAGCTCGCCAGCCTGCTTCAACACCGCGTCGACGCGCGACCAGTGCACGGCCAGCAACAGCGCATCCGCATGCAGAGCGGCCTCCCCTGGTGTGCCGGCCCGCGCGCCCCCCTGCGCGTCTCGAGCGAGTCGCTTTAGCTTTCGCTCACTGTGCGAATAACTGAAGACCACGTCATGTCCGGCCCGCGCGAAGATCGTCCCGAGCTTGGCGCCCATCAATCCGGAACCGAGGATGCCGATGCGCATGTCTACAACCTCCGAGTGAATCGCGTGTCGTAATGTGATCAGCGATCGATGACGGCCATGCTCGCCTCGTTGTGGCGCTTTCCGGCTGCCGGCGTGAGGTTGTTCAGCCGCTCGATTTGCTCGGCGCTCAGCTCGATACTGTCAGCGGCTGTGTTTTCCTCGACGCGCGCGACCCGCTTGGTGCCGGGAATCGGCGCGATGTCGTCACCCTGCGCGAGCAGCCACGCCAAAGCGATCTGTGCCGGTGTTGCACCCGCCTCGCGGGCAACGGCCTGAACCTCGTCGACGATGCGCAGGTTGCGCTGGAGGTTCTCGCCGGTGAAGCGCGGGTTGGTCTTGCGCCAGTCGTCGCCGGAGAGCTGCTCAGACGAGCGGATCTCGCCGGTGAGGAAGCCGTGGCCGAGCGGCGAGTAGGGCACGAATCCGATCCCCAACGTGCGTAGCAGCGGCAGCAGTTCAGCCTCCGGGTCACGGGTCCACAGGGAGTACTCAGTCTGCAGCGCGGTGACCGGATGCACCGCGTGGGCGCGGCGGATCGTGGCGGCGCCGGCCTCGGACAGCCCGATGTGGCGGACCTTGCCTTCGGTGACCAGTGTGGCGAGGGCGCCGACCGTCTGCTCGATGGGCGTCTTCGGGTCGACGCGGTGTTGGTAGTACAGATCGATGTGGTCGGTGCCCAGCCGCTTCAGTGAGCCCTCGACCGCGACGCGGTTGTTCGCCGGGCTACTGTCGAGGACGCCGGGGCCGGCCCCGGCGTGCGAGACGAGGCCGAACTTTGTGGCTAATACTACGCCCTCGCGGCGGCCCTTGATGGCTCGGCCGACAAGTTCCTCGTTGACGAAAGGACCGTAGATCTCGGCCGTGTCGAGGTGCGTGACGCCGAGGTCCAACGCCCGGTGGATGGTGCGAATCGACTCGTCGTCGCTGCCGGCTCCGATGTTGTAGTAGCCCGCCATCGACATGGCGCCGAGTCCGATCCGCGAAACGTCGAGTCCGCCGATTGAGATGTGCTTCATGGTGATCTCAATGTAACGGGATAGCGTCCTCGCTGTTTGCCAGATCCGTCGAGGTTATTGCCTGAAATGACGTTTCTATAGAAGAACTGACAAGACGCGGACGTTGCGAATGCTACACTCGGCTATCAAGATGGCGAAACTAGCAGCGGCAGAACCACGCGATGTTCCGGCGACGAACGTCCTCGCTCGCGCCATCAGACGTCTTGCCCAAACCGACGGCGACCACAACACCGTCATTCCGGCGCTGACGCTGCACCGACGCAGTGCGCCAAGCGAACCCCTCCACTGCATCTACAACCTCGGCCTAGGCGTCGTCGCGCAAGGTGACAAGCAGGTCCTGCTCGGCGGTGACGCGATCGATTACGGTCCGGGTCAGTCCATGCTGACGACGATCGATCTCCCTGTCGTCTCACATGTCACGCGTGCCAGTGTCCGGGAACCATTTCTCGGCATGATGCTGACCCTGGACGTCCGCGCGATCGTGCAGATCGCGTCCGAGATGGACGTGCCCCGCTCACGACGCGACGACGTCTCTGGATCCATCTCGTTCAAAGCGCTCGACGCCGCCTTGCTCGACGCGCTGATCCGGCTGGTCACGCTGCTCGACGAGCCGATACTGGTTCCCAGGCTGGCGCCCCTGATCCAGCAGGAAATCACCATCCGCCTGCTGACGGGTCCCCATGGCTCGCAACTCCGGCGCCTCGTCACCACGGGATCCCCGAGCCAGCAGATCGCGAAGGCGGTCGCCTGGCTCAAACAGAACTTCGTGGACGCGCTGCATGGAGACGACCTGGCGGATCGCGCGCATATGAGCCCATCCACCTTCCGGCAGCATTTCCGCGCCCTCACCGGCTTGAGTCCCTTGCAGTATCAAAAGCAGTTGCGTCTGCAGGAGGCTCGGCAGTTGATGCTGAATCTGAACCTCGACGCCGGTAGCGCCGCCGGTCGCGTGGGTTATGAAAGCGCCTCGCAGTTCAGCCGCGAGTACAACCGACTCTTTGGCGCTCCGCCGCAGCGCGATATCAAGCGCATGCGCCTGATCTGAACGTCCGCCCGCGCGACGAACTGCAGGGTGCGCGCACAGGTCGCAGTTCCTCGATCTTCTTGGACTCGCCGTTTTTCTGGCCGCTTCTGTCGTCGAAGTTGGGCGCGAACCAAATGGGCGCAGTGTCACGCCAGTGTCGAGCTGCGAAGCGCGCCGAATGCGTGAAACAGAACCATTCTGATAAGCGACCGCGATGGTCGCGGCGGTGACGACCGCGGCAATCGGCTATCTCTCGACGCGTCGCCACTTTGCGGCGACCTGCTCGTGATGTGATCGCTCGGTGGGCACTGCGACGCTGACACGCCATTGCGACCACGTGTCGCTGAAGTGTGAGGCGTACGCGAAAACACCCGAATTTTGCTGGAAAACGCGAGGCCGGATGGGCGATCGGTTATCAGGTTGAACTCAGAAGAACGTCAAGATGGCGGGAATATGGCCAGATATTGAAGATCTGAGCGCGGAACGACACGGAAAAATATAACCGCTACGTCATAACCGATCCGACCCGTTTTCAAGACCACCGCCATCGACCACTCGGCCATCCCTCCGCGTCGAGATTCTGGCAACAATTCGTGCGTCTCATGCGAATCGAGGCCGCGTCACCTCGTCAGTGTAACCGCAAGTGTTACGAACGGGACAACTCGAGACGCCTCGCCTGCCATCGCCGGCGCGCCTGAATAGAAACGGCCGACGCGGTGCGCGGGCGTTCATCGCCTCTTCGCGCACGGCGGTCGCAAGCCAGAAATGATGTCGCGCCTTGTGCGCAGCAATCTTCACGGCCCTTTCCATCCACTTCACCGCGTCGCCGGGCTTGCCGTCCGCGATCAGGGTTCGCGCGAGGCACTCCATGGCGACGTCGTCGGTCGAGTCGACGAGCACCGGGATGCCGCGAACGGCGAGCAGAACGCCAAACACCGTCGCCGGCGCGGCCAGGACGAGATTCTCGATGATCAGGAGACGGACCAGCTGAAGCGCGTCACGCCGGGGGCCATGCGGACGGCCATTTCGCCACGGCGTGCCACCATTCGCACCAGCAGGAGCCCTGCGGTGTTCGCGCTGACGACTCGGATGCCGAGCACCTGACCGTATCGAGATACGGGAACCCAATCGCGCGCAAACGCGTTTATCTGAATGCGCCGCATTTTCGCGGGTGCATGGAGGAGTGATCCCATGAACGTCGTGGACGCGAACATGCACGCCGCAGCGTCGTCACCACGTGTGCGTGCAAGGGCTGCGGGATTCTTCTATCTACTCAATATCGTCACGATCTGGGTGGCGATCGCGTTGTTTCGCGGATTGATCGCCTCCAATGATCCTGCGTTGACCGCGTCGAATCGTCTGGCCCACGGTTCGCAGTATCGGCTCGCCGTCGCCTTCGAGATCCTTTCGACGGCATCCTCGGTCGTCGTGGCAGCGCTCCTGTACGAGTTGCTCAAGCCCGTGGACGAAATCGTGTCCCTCCTGGCAGCGTTCTTTCGTCTGACGGCCTGTGCCGTCGCCGTGGTCGGGTACGTGTTTCAGCTGGCCCCGGTCCGGACGCTGGGAGCCGAGCCCTTGCTCACTGGCCTTCCGAAGCAGGAATTGCCCGCGATTGCGCTCATGCTACAGAAGCTCCACGGTCCGCCCTCCGACATCGTCATCGTGTTCTTCGGCTTCCACTTCATCCTCATCGGCTACCTCATCGCGAGGTCGTCATTCCTGCCGCGGGCCTTGGCATGGGTGGCGATGGTCGCTGGGATAGGAGGTCTGACATTCCTTTGGCAGCCGCTCGCGCAGTTCTTGTCGCTGTACGTGGTTGCTGTTCCGGGCCTGTTGGTCGAAGTGTCTTTGACCGTGTGGCTGTTGACGGTGGGTGTCGATGAGGAACGATGGCGCGAACAAGCGAAGCTGATGGCGGTTCCTCACGGCGCACAGTGTCATGGCGAGTGTCGGTCATTGGCCCGATCGGGAGACGCTTGAACGTACGGATTCTGATAAACGACCCGCCAAGGCCCGTCGCGCAGCCTTCGTTTTGGGTCAGATCGCGCGACGTCCGTGTAAACGAAGCTTCGCCTCAAACCGTCGAGTGATTGGAGGGGCGACGGCGAATCTTCGTTACTGGCGTTTGTGAGACAACCGCTAGTTTCATAGAATTGCCCGCTCGGCCTTCAAGACTTTTCGAGTGCGCTGGATGGAAAGGGAGAAGATCAGCTATGTGTTTCTCAGCCACCGCGAACTTCGTAGGCAGCGGAGTTCTGGGTGCCGGGGGCGTCGCCACGTTGACCAAGGTGAAGCACCGACGCGAACTGCTTTTCGCAGCGCTCCCCACACTATTCGCCATTCATCAGTTTATCGAGGGATTCGTCTGGCTGGGATTGGATGGGATTCTTTCGCGTGCCGTCGCCCACGACATGGGCGCGGCGTTCATGCTTTATGCGCAAGGGCTCCTTCCCTTTTTGCTGCCGCTCAGCGTGTTTCTGTTCGAGCCGAATGCGAAGAGCCGCGGCAGGATGCTGCCGTTTGTCGCTCTTGGCGGAGCAACGACGCTCTATATTTTATGGGCGCTGACGGCATACCCATTAGAGCTGTATGTCAAAGGCAACAGCATTGTGTACATCAATCAAGCGACCAATAATACAGCGGTTGCGCTGCTCTATGTGATGGCAACGTGTGGTTCGCTGTTCTTTTCCAAGATCAAAATGATGGTCACCTTCGGCGCGGCAAATCTGGCGATACTGCTGCTTGTACTGGAGGTCAAGCGATACGCGTTCACCTCGTTATGGTGTGCGTACGCGGCGGTCGCAAGTGTGATGATCCTCGCCTACTTCTGGAGGAGCCATAGAGAACGGCCGTTCCTGTATGCCTAGAGCGTTTTCGACTTGTACATAGTACGGCCTCGTGGTACTCCTGTGCCGGGAGGTCCAATGGCACCGTACTCAATGGACTTACGGAAGCGTGTG
>JANWLO010000067.1 GCA_025450815.1 Gemmatimonadaceae bacterium | reverse complement strand
TGGGACTCGTTTGCTCGCTGCTGCTCGTGGCGAACGTGTGGCCGCGCGCGATGACGGCGATCTGCACGCTGATCTTTCTGTCGTTCGTGTCGACGCTTCAGATCTTCTCGTCGTACCAGTCGGACGGAATGTTGCTCGAGGCCGGATTCATTTCGATATGGTTCGCGCCTCGCGGTATGTTCCCCGGACTCGGCGCACTCGACCCGCCATCGCGCATCAGCCTGTTCATGCTGCGCTGGGAGTGGTTCCGGATCTACTTCGAGTCCGGACTGGTGAAGCTCATGAGCGGCGACGTGCACTGGCGCAACTTCACCGCCATGGACGACTACTATCAGAACGGACCGCTTCCGGCGTGGCCCGGCTGGTACGTGCAGCATCTACCGCACTGGTTTCACGCCGGCACGGTGGCAGTGACGTTGGCGGTGGAGTTGGCGATCGTGTGGGCTGTGTGGATGCCGCGGCGGTTTCGCATCGCGTGCTGTGCCGTCGTGACGGCGTTACAAATCGGAATCATCGCGACGGCGAACTATGCGTTCCTGAATTACCTGGTGCTCGTACTGGGCTTTCTGCTTCTCGACGATGATGCGATGTCGTGGGTCGCGCGCATAGTCGTAACATGGAAGCCACGCGCACCGGCGAGCATGAGCCCGCGCGGACGATTGCGAGCCACAAGTGAAGCCATCGTTTTTGCGTGGATTTTCTACGCGACGATCTGGGCTTTTCTCGCTCCCGGATCCGGGAGCATTCTCGTTGCGCCGGAGCGTGTGCTCGAGCCGTTTCGCATCGCCAACGGCTACGGTCTCTTCGCCGTGATGACCCCTGCGCGCTACGAGATCGAGTTCCAGGGAAGCAACGACGGCGGGCGCACGTGGATCGCGTATCCGTTTCGCTACAAGCCGCAGGACGTGATGGAGCGACCGGGGATCTACGCGCCGTACCAGCCGAGGTTCGAGTGGAATCTGTGGTTTGCGTCGCTGGGGCCGTGGAGGGATTCGCCGTGGGTCGTCGCTACGCAGGCGCGATTGGTGGAAGGGAGCGACGAGGTGCTGGGGCTATTCCAGCGTGATCCGTTTGCAGGAAAGCCGCCGGCCATGGTTCGAACGGTGCTGTGGCAGTACTGGTTCACGAGCGCGAAGGCGAAGCGGGAGACAGGAGCGTGGTGGACACGGGAATCTCTCGGCGCGTATGCGGGCGTGGTGACGCGACGAGCGGACGGTCGGGTCGAGCTCATGCCGGCGCCAGGCGAATAACTCCGCTTCACAGCGAGACACTGCGCCGTCGCAAATCCATCGTATGCGTCAAATGACGTATGGAGGCGATGGGAGCAAAAAAATATCCTGTGAGCACCGCGAGTCCAGCGGGCTCTCACCGGAGGCCCTGATGCGAAACTCTTGCCGCCTTTCCGCGTTCATGCTGCTGGTTCCTTTTCTACTGGAGTGCGATTTAGGCAATCTCACCGGATGCTACCAGGATTGCGGAGGACCACCGCCTCCGACTCAGTACAATGTCATCGGATATCCGCGCGCCTGGATCGACGGGTTGGCCTCCACGCCGAACTCCGGCGTCCGCCTCACCATGCATGTCGGCGACACGACGACGCTCTACGTCGTGCGTGCGGTGAGCCCTCCCGACTACGTAGCGTCCGACACGATGCACGCGGTTCGATGGACCATCGACTCGTCCGGCACGAACGCAACGGCGAGCATCACGGGACGAACCGATGGCGGCGGTTTGTTGCTCGCACTCTCTCCGGGCTCGGTCATCGTGAACGACGGCGCGTTCGGCGGGAGTGGCGCCGCTTGCGGCATGGAAAACAACAGCTACAGGTGCGATTTCGTCGGCGAGATTCGCGTAGAGCCTCGCCGCCAGTAGCGCGTTGCGACCTATACCGGTAGCGCAGGAGAGGCAGTCGAGATAACAACGGCCGCTTGCGCGCTGCTCCTTCGCGATCGTTGGCGTCCCCTGCCTGACCAATCTCAGCTGGGCACAAGTAGCAACCTGTTGATGCGCACCGCAGCGTCATAGTCGCTCATCCACTTCCCGCACCCCGTGCCTTGCCACAGGCAGGTTGGGAACTCGTCGATATTGACTTGATGTCGTGCGCGCGCAGCGATGCGTCACGCCACTGGCCGCGCATCCATTCCGAAGTCCGCCTGAATGCGGTCATACCAGGCAGCGTCCTCGAGCGCACCGACGTTCACCCATTCTTCATCGCACATTCCCTTACGCCATCCGACAAAGAAGGCTGCGTCAGGTCCAACGAGATGACGGAGCTGCCAGCCGTTGTTCGCGGCGATTTCCAGAATCTTCTCGGCGACGAGCGATGGCGGTGCAGGTTGCTTCAGCACGGTAGAGAAAAGTGCGGCTACGCGACGCTGCTGCGGATAGCGCGAAGGCTCGAGCAGGACACCTATGTGTCTGGACATGGCCGTGTCGATGATCCCCGGCTCGACGATGGCAACCCGGATGTCGTGTGGCTTTAGTTCCTGTGCGAGGCATTCGCTGAGCGCTTCGAGCGCATGCTTCGACGCGGTGTAGGAAGCCATGGGAGACACTGCGACGTGCCCGGCAACTGATGCGACATTGATGATGCAACCTTTCCGGCGCTCTCGCATTCCCGGGACCACGGCCTGGATGCAGCGGATGACGCCGAAATAATTCGTCTCCATCACCGCACGAAAATCCGCGAGCGCGAGCTCCTCCACCGCACCCATTCGTTCGATGCCCGCGTTGTTCACGAGCACGTCGATGCGTCCTAGCTCCTGCTCGATACTCTTGATCGCCGCGCTCACCGATGCGTCACTGTCAACGTCCATCGTAAACACAGTGATGGGCAGCGACTCGCGGGCCGAAATGCTCGCGAGATCGGGCGATCGGTTCGGATTCCGCATCGTCGCAGCCACCCGATGTCCGGCACGACCAAAGGCGAGCGCCGTGGCGAAGCCAATGCCAGTGCTGCAACCGGTGACCAGAACTGTTGCCATGTCCTGTATTCCGTGGTGGAAGTTGCGCCAGGGTGGATAGGTAATGCTTTTTTCGGCCTCAGATGTCAAGCAGTCGTAAATCGCGCCTCAAAAGCTGCGTTCTCGATAAACGATACTCACGTCCCCCGTCTGACTAGGCACGACTCCCAACGGTCGCGGCGGGATCGTAACCCCCGGAATCGGCGGAACGCCCGGTCGCCGCGCCGCCAGCTCGAGCTGGATGCGTCCCTCGGCGGGAATCGAAAGCGCGACAATCGCGCCGCTGTCGGGCACGGCCCAATATTGCATGACCCAGTCGCCCGCGCGGTCGCGATATCGCGCGCCCGAGCGGTATCGCGTCGTGTCGACGACGCGTCCGTCGATCGAAGCGGTGAGCACCTTGGCGCCGTGCGCGCGCATCTGCAACCCAGTGGTTCCGGTGGGTGCGCTCACCCGCAGTGTGACGCGCCTGGCTCCGTTCATCAGCGTGTCGCCAATCAAAATGGCGTCCGGAGCCGCGAGTGCCACGCGTTGCACCTTTCGGCCGGCGAAGCCGCCTGCGTAGGCCGAAAGGCTCGCCGTCCACGCGGGGGGACGCACTGTCGTCGCTTCTCCAATTACGCCGTGCGTCCAGCTATCGGCGGAGCCTCCGAGTGCGCCGAGCCAGGCGTCGCTCGAGTCGGCGTTCTCCGCGTACACGAGGGCCGAGCGTATCGGATGGTCAGCACCCGGATGAACAGTGCGGGATGCGATCAGCAGGCACGCCCCCGCCGCGAGGGCGAGCCACGCCGCGGGCCACCAGCGCGCGTCGCCGGCGATTACCTCGAGCCTCGGCGCGAGCAGAAGCGTTACGAGCGACGTCATCACACACAGTACGATCGCGCCTCCACCGAAGAGACCAAGCATCACCACCGAAACGCCGTAGATGAAGCCGGCGAGAATGACCAGCGTCACTGCCGCTGCCGCCCACTCGGCCGCCGCGCGGCCGCGTACGAGTAACGCCGCGGCCGCGGCGAACAGGAGCGGCCAAGTGAAGAGGTAGCCAACACCCGGTACTCGACTGCTGAGCGCGAGCGCGAGCACCAGCCACACGATGAGCGCGCCCACGTGCAGCCCGCGAGAAGAGGACCATCGCATCGCGAGCGCACGACACGCGGCCGTCACCGACATCACCAGCAGCACGAGCGCGGTCGCATACAGTCCACTCCACATGCCAGGACCATCGAGCCGTTTGCCGATCGCCCAGCCCACGCCGCCCGACAGTGCGAGCGCGACCACCGACGCAAGCACCCCTATGATCACTCCCTTGCGGACGCGAACGACGAGCGTTCCGACGAGCGCCAACGCGAGAAGCGCGAGAGGAAGCTCGAATCTCTGCGGGTAGACGACGAGGCCGACGATCGGCAGATCGAAGAACACCCCGTCACCAGTACGCGCTCGCGGCAACGGCTCGCTGCCGAACGTGGTTGCCATGGTGAGCATCTGCGATCCGTGATGCTGCAGGCTGCCCGGATTCAGATGCGCGACGTCGTCCTCACTCGTGTGATAGCGTTCCACCCCGTCGGCAAAGGCAAAGTTCAGCGCGGGAAGGCCGAGCACGGCGAGCTCGGAGAGGTCGGTGTCGTTCGGCAGCGCGCGATAGACGATCGCGGTGACCGACCCCGCCGTCACGTCGCGGTCGGCGCGCAGCGCCCGCGCGGCGTCGAGATTGCCCGGACCGGTCTCGAACATGAGGGAACGCCCGGTGGTGCCGCGAGCCTCGAAGTTGAGCACGACGGCGACATCCTTCGCCCACGGATGCTCGCGCACGAATGCGGCTGCGCCGAGGAGACCCGCTTCCTCGCCATCGGTGAACAGCACGATGACGTCGTGCGTCAACGGCCGCTTGCGCGCCCGCAAGGCGCGGAGCGTCTCGAGCATAGCGGCTACTCCGGCGCCGTCGTCAGCCGCCGCCGGACCGGCTCCGACACCATCGTAATGCGACATGATGAGCACGGCCTTGGAATTCGGCTCGCTTCCCGGCAGACGGGCGAGGATGTTCTGGACGCGCCCTGCTTCCCGATAGCGCGTGCCGATCGCCGTCGTCTTCTGGATTTGCGGCTGAAGCCCGAGTGCGACGAGTTGGTCGACGATGTAGTCGCGCACGCGATCGTGATCCGCGGTGCCCATCGGATGCGGGCGCTGCGCGATCTGCTCGACGTTCCGCATCGCGCGCTCAGCGGAGAACACCGTGTCGGGAGCGGTCGCTGAAACGGCGCGCGGCGGTCGCGCACCACGGAGAATCGAGAAAGCACACAGGGCCAAGAGGCCGAGCGCGACGCCGACGCGTTTGAGCATCTGCAGACCTCATCCGGGAGCTGTAAGTGTTGGCGGCGAGCGAATCGGCCACACTACGGAATATCGGCGTCAATGATA
>JANWLO010000066.1 GCA_025450815.1 Gemmatimonadaceae bacterium | reverse complement strand
GAGACCGCACGCGCAGTTGACGCTGGCCGAGCACTCCCTCGAGCGAGATGGAGACACGCGCGAGCGACTCACTTCGATTCTCGACGGCGAGCGCGTACACCGCACCCGCGAGATCCGCGTCGCGCCCGTGCGGCGCGAACAAGGTGCCGCGAACTATCAAGCCGTCTACCGTGAATGTGAACGTCGGAATCCAGCCGAGCGTGCGCTCCCAGGCGAGCTCGAGCGACGCCAGCGCACGCGCCACGCCATTGACCGCGAGCACGGGACGCAGCAGAGGCGGTCCTTCGCCGCGAAGAAAATCAGCCGAGCCGGCAAACTCCAGAGCGGCCCTCGCGCCACGATGCAGCACGCCAAGCGCATAGAGCGAGCCGTCGGCCGGATGGATGCACGGGAGCGCGAGCCAGTGGTTCCCTGTCAACTGCCACGGCATCGCCGGTATGGGTATCTGTTTCACGAGGATCTCGAAGTTGGATTGCGCGCCGACCGGGACCCGCGATGGCGACCGCACTAAAACATCATCAAAGCGCTCCCTACTGGCAATGCGCGCGATGGCTCATCGTTCAGGACCGCGCGCATCGGTTGACAATCGATCGCGTGCGGTGACAGTCTCCAGCGGCCCGCGCCACTGCGGGTGCGCCGCCGTTTACGCCCCGAGCCCCCTACGCGTGCCATTTCGCTCCTCGCGCCTTCGCGCGTGCGCCATACCGCTCGCTCTCGCGCTTCTTCTCTGCCCTGCCCTCGCGCCGCTGGCGCTCGCGCAGTCCGTGCTCGGGTACGGCGAGGATGCGACGGCGGCGCCGGCGGGTGCCCTTCGCATTCGGCTGTCCAACGATTGGCATCGTTCACGCGCCTTCGGCTCGGCGAACGACAGCAGTTATGACACGGACCGCCAGTTTCGCGCGACCACGTTCGGGCTGGAGCTCGGCGTGTTGAGCCGTGTGACGCTCGGCGTCGAAGTCCCCTGGGTGACGACGAAGGCGCTCACCTTCGTCTCGTCCACTCACGCTCAGGGTCAGGTGCTCGACACACTGCTCGACTCGTCACACAACGGTTGGGGAAACATCGAAGCCTTCGCGAAGATCGTCTGGGCGGGCGAGCCCGGACAATCGGCGCGCCTCGCGCCGCGGGAGGGCGTGCATGTTCGAAGCGCGATCGTTGGCGGCGCGCTACTCGGCACTGGCATCGTGATAGATCCAGCGGATCCCTTCGCGATCGGAACGGGCACCCGCGAACGTGCCGTCATCTTCCGGTCGGCGACGGATGTCACAGTGGGCAACCACTTCTTCGCATCGCTCGTAGGGCGGTACGAGAAGCCGATGTCCGACAACGTGCTTGTGGTCGTGCGACCGGCTGACGATCCGTTCACGCGCGATGTCGTACCCTTCCTCGCGCAACGCAAGCTCGGCACACGATACGAGATCGAGGTCACGCCGCGCTACCAGCTTGGCCGCTACTTCGCGATCGGCGCGCAGTACCGCTACCATCACAGCGCGCAGGACAGTTACACCGGCACGTTCGACACCAGCGGCGGCGACGGGCCGGTGACGCTCGACGCGTCCACGCTCGACGCCGGTACGGAGCTCACGGAGCACAGGGCCGGATTCGGCATCGTGTATTCCGCGGTGGATGCGTACGCTCGGCATCACTCGCGATTCCCATTCGAGGTTACGCTCGAGCACACGAAGGTGGTGTCCATCTCGGGCGGCCGCCCGAAGGACTCCGAGACAATGATCTCGATACGCTACTTTCATCGATTCTGGGGCGGCGAGTTCACGAGCGCGCCGAACTTGCCCGCGGCCGCGGCGCCCGCACCCTAGCAGGTTGCTGAAAAACCAGGAACTACTCGACACAGAGGCACAGAGGTGAACTGAGAGACACAGAGGAGTAGGACTCAAGTCCTCCATGGCGGACTTCCTTCCGCTTTTCCTCTGTGGCTCTCACGTATCCTCTGTGCCTCTGTGTCACTCTTTTGTCTTTTTCTTCCTTTTTCAGCACCCTGCTAGCGCTTTCGCGCCATCTTGCGCGCGGGGCGCGGCGGCGCCTGGACGGCGTCGTGCGCAGCGCTCAAGAGCTCGCGTGCGTGCTCCTGGCTCACCCCGCTCTCGGGGTCGCCACCCAGTAGCCGCGCGATCTCCGTGATGCGCGACTCGCCATCCACCACACGCGTGTCCGCCGTCGTGATGCCGGCGCGCGCGCCCTTCTCCACCACGATGTGATGGTGCGCGCGCGCTGCAATCTGCGGGAGATGCGTGATCGCGAGCAACTGATGGTGCTGCGCGACGCGTCGCATCGTGTCGCCCACCTGGAGCCCGACTTTTCCGCCGATGCCCGCGTCCACCTCATCGAACACGAGCGTTGGCACGCGATCCAGGCGCGCGAGGATAGTCTTCAGCGCGAGCATCACGCGCGAGAGCTCGCCACCGGACGCCACGCGCGCGAGTGGTCGCGACTCGTGGCCGCGGTTCAGTGAGACGCGCAGCTCGATGTCCTCCGCGCCAACGGTTCCGATCTCGTCTCGCGGCCGGAGCGCGACGTCGAGATGTCCGTCCTCCATTCCGAGCTCCGGCAGCACCGCATCCACCTCCGCCGCGAGCCGCGATGCCGCGTCGTGGCGCAGGGCCGACAGCTCGAGCGCCGCCGACGTCAGCGCCTCACGTGCCAGCTGATGCCGAAGCTCCAGCTGGCGCAGATCGAGCGCGCCGCTGTCGACGAGATCGAGCTCCACGCGCGCCGCGCGCGCCGTCTCCACGACAGCGTCGAGCGTTGGGCCGTACTTCTTGCCAAGACGAAAGAGCAGATCGCGCCGACTCTGAACCTCGGCCAGTCTATCCGGATCGAGATCGACCGCCCGCTCGTACTCCTGCATTTCGCGCGACAGCTCCTGCAGCGCGTAAAAGGCCGCATCGTAGAGATCCTGCAGCCGCGCGAGCTTCGGATCGATGCGAAGGATCGTGGCGAGCGCGCGCTGCACGTGTCCAAGTCGTTCGAGTACCGATTGCTCCTCGCCTTCGAGCGCCAATGCAAGACCGGACGCGAGTGATTTCAGTTCCCCCGCATGCTCGAGGCGCCGCGCTTCCTCCTCGAGCGTCCCATCTTCCGCCGGTCGAAGGCGCGCCTCCTCGATCTCCGCGACGAGATGACGGAGGTAGTCCGCGCGCTTTTCCGCGTCTGCCTTGCGCGCGGCGAGCGACTGAATCTCTCGCGCGATACCGTTCATCAGCGCGTGCGCTTCGCTCACGTTGGCGGCGGCAACGGAGGCGCCGCCAAACGCGTCGACGATGGCGCGCTGCGACTCCTCGTCGAGCAGTGTTTGCGCCTCGTGCTGTCCGTGCAGGCTCACGAGCGCGCGACCGACATTGGCGAGCACGGACGTGGTGGTTGTGGCGCTGTTGATCCACGCCCGCGTTCGCCCGCTCGATACAATCTCGCGCCGCAGAACGATCGAGGACGGATCTTCGAGGTCGACGCCGTAGCCGTCCAGCAGCGCCAGCAGCTCGTCGTCGTCTCTGGCGTCGAAGATTCCTTCTACTGCAGCCTTCTCCGCACCCGTGCGGATGAGATCCGTGGTGCCGCGCTCGCCGAGCAGGAAGCCGAGCGCGCCGACGATGATCGACTTGCCCGCGCCAGTCTCACCGGTGAGTACGTTGAAGCCCGGCGCAAGCGGAAGCGTGAGCGTGTCGATGATCGCGAAGTTCCTGATGCGCAGCTCTGTCAGCACGCTTCTCCTTCGTCGCGCTCGCGGAGTCCTCCCCACCCCAGCTTCCGTCGCATGCGCGAGAAGAAGGTGCCGTCGCGGAAGGTGACCAGCAGCACCGGACGCTCGGCGCGACGCACGCTCAGGGTGTCGCCCGGCAGGAAGCTCGCGCCCACCTGACCGTCGATCGTCACCAAAAGCTCGTCGGGACCATCATCTACATGCACGGTCACCTCGGCGTGTGGAGGAAGCACCACGGGCCGGATCGCGAGCGTGTGCGGCGAGATCGGCGTGAGGATCAGCGACTCGACGGTTGGCACCACGATCGGTCCGCCAGCGGAGAGGCTGTAGCCGGTGGAGCCCGTTGGCGACGAGACGATCACGCCATCGGCGGCGTAGGTGCTCATCAGCTCACCATTCACGGACGCTCGGAGTGTAAAGACTCGCGCGAATCCGCCCTTGTGCAGCACAACGTCGTTCAGCGCGCGCCACCGCGGCTCGGCGTGTCGCGTTGTCCACGCTTCGAGCGTCATGCGCTTCTGCACCAGATAGTCGCCGGCCGCGAGTCGCTCGAGCGCGAGCTCCATGTCCTCGCGCGCGCACGCGGTCAGGAATCCGAGCCGGCCGAGATTCACGCCAAGCACTGGAATCTGCCGGCCCGCCACGAGCCGCGCGCCGCGAAGCATCGTTCCATCACCACCGAGCGTGAGCAGCGCGTCGATGCCGGTGGGATCGTGCAGTATCTCGCTCTGTGCGACCAGCTCGCGCAGCTCCGGCTCGAACACCGGTGTGATCTTGAGCGATGGCGCAAGCGCGATGAGCGAGTCGAGCACTGGCGGCAACCCATCGTACGTCAGGTTTCCGATGACACCGAGGCGGATCACCCGGCTACCGCTTCGCTTTCGAGAAGCGCGCGAACGCGGCGCGCGATACCCGGCGCATCGAGTCCCGTGAGCGCGAGCTGCACCTTTCGTGGCGCCTGCTCGATGAATTGATCGGGCACACCGTGCACGGCGACTCGCACCGCCGGGTCGATCTGTTCGATCGCCGTGGCGATGTAGGCGCCGAAGCCGTTCACGATCGTCCCCTCTTCCACCACGAGCACGTGCTGGTGCTGGCCGACGACCGCAGTGAGCGTGATCTCATCGAAGGGCTTGAGGAACCGGCAGTTCACCACCGTCGGGTCGATCCCGTCCGCCGCGAGCGACTCGGCGGCCGCGAGCGCGGGGAGCACCGTGGTGCCCACGGCGAGGATCGCGATGTCGTGCCCCTGGCGCAGCACCTCCCATGTTCCGAACGGAACGGCGGGAATCTCGGTGGCCGCCTTGGGCACGTCGGGCGATGCGTCACGTGGATAGCGCAGTGAGAACGGGCCAGTAGTGTGCGCGAGCCCGGTGCGCAGGAGAGCGAGCATCTCGGTGCCATCCTTCGGCGCCGTCACGACCATCTCCGGCACCGCCAGCATGTACGCGATGTCGTAGAGACCCATGTGCGTGGGGCCGTCCTCGCCAACGAGCCCCGCGCGGTCCATGCAGAAGATCACGGGAAGATGCTGGAGCGCGACGTCGTGAATCAGGTTGTCGTATGCGCGCTGAAGGAAGGTGGAGTAGATAGCGACCACGGGGCGAATGCCGCGCGTCGCCAATCCAGCGGCGAAGGTCACAGCGTGACCCTCGGCGATTCCAACGTCGAAGAATCGATCGGGGTGCGCGGCAGCGAAGATCGCGGTGCCCGTTCCGGCCGGCATCGCGGCGGTGATGGCGACGATCGCGGTGTCCGCGGCCGCAAGCTCGGTGAGTCCCTTGCCGAACACCGCGGTGTACGCCGGATTCGCCGTAGCCGCCGCTTTCTTCTGCTTACCCGTTGAGGGATCGTGTCCGGCGGGGAGCGCGTGCCACTTCTCGTGGTGCTCGCCAGCGGGGAATCCCTTCCCCTTCTTGGTGATGACGTGCACCAGTCGGGGCGTGCGCATCCCCTTCACCGCGGTGAACGTGTCGACGAGCACATCGATGTCGTGGCCGTCGATCGGACCGAAGTATCGAAAGCCGAGCTCCTCGAAGAGCACTCCCGGCGTGAGGAAAGACTTCATACTCTCTTCCCAGCGGCGCACCACCTGCCCGATGACCGACAGGGGCCCGGGCAGCTCGTCCACCACACTTCCGATCTTGCTGCGCAGCCGATTGTAAATGGGATTGCGCTGCACGGAGCCGAGGTAGCGCGAGATGGCGCCGACGTTTGGCGCGATGGACATCTCATTGTCGTTGAGCACGACGATGATGTCGCGGTCGGAGGCGCCGGCGTTGTTGAGTCCTTCGTACGACAGTCCGGACGTAAGCGCGCCATCGCCGAGCACTGCGACCACGCGAAAGTCCTCGTGCTTGAGGTCGCGCGCGGTGGCGACGCCGAGCGCTGCCGAAATCGCGGTGGCCGCGTGTCCGGCACCAAAAACGTCGTACTCGCTCTCCTCGCGCTTGAGGAAGCCGGAGATGCCGGCTTCCTGGCGAAGTGTCTCGAAGCGATCACGTCGTCCCGTGAGCATCTTGTGCGGATACGCCTGGTGACCGACGTCCCAGACGAGCTGATCGACGGGCGTGTCGAACACGTAGTGCAGCGCGACGGTGAGCTCCACCACTCCAAGTCCGGCGCCGATGTGTCCGCCCGTGCGCGAGCACGAGTCAATGAGGCACGCGCGAACGTCGTCGCTCACCGCGCGGAGCTCATCGCGGGTGAGTGATTTCAGATCGGCGGGGTAGTTGACGCGCGGTGATGACATTTTCGATGAGTCGGAGTAATGCGTCAGCTCGTTCGAGCGATCGCGTATCTGGCCAGCCGTTCCAGCGTCGTGGTGCGAAGTCCTGCGCAATCGAGCGCGGCGCATGCGTCGTCCACCAGCGAACTCGCGCGTTCGCCCGCGCGATCGACGCCGAGCAACATTGGATAGGTACTCTTGCGTAGCTCGATGTCGCGTCCCGCGGTTTTCCCGAGCGCCGCGGTGGTTGACGTGGCATCAAGCACGTCGTCCGCAATCTGAAAGGCGAGACCGATCGCGTCTCCATAAGCCGTGAGGGCGTCGAGCCCGCGATCGTCCGCGCCTGCGGCAATGCCGCCAATGCGCGCCGACGCGCTGATCAGGGCGCCGGTTTTCGCGCGATGGATGCGCTCCAACTGGTCCACCGACAGCGAGCTCCCTTCACCTTCGAGATCGAGCAGCTGTCCGCCCACCATACCTCCGCCCCCCGAGGCACGCATCAACTCTCGTACAATGGCGGCCTGAGAGGAGTTAGACAACCCAAGGCTTGCGCCCGCATCGCAGGCCGCGCGAACTGCGAGTGGCACCATCACCACACCTGCGGCCGTGGCTACGGCCACGCCGTGCACGCGGTGCGTGGTCGGACGGCCGCGGCGCATGTCGTCGTCATCCATGCACGGCAGATCGTCGTGTACGAGCGAGTACGCGTGCACGACCTCGATGCACGCTGCGAGCGCGCTCGCATCATCGTTGCCTCCGCAAGCGCGGTACGACGCGAGCATGAGGATGGGACGCAGACGCTTGCCCTGGCCCAGAATGCTGTAGCGAATCGCGTCGGCGACGGGCGCAGGAAGGACACCCAGCGCGTCGCTCTCGCAGAGCAGGCGCAGCTCCCGGTCGACGCTCGCGTGGTCCGTCGCGAGATCGAAGGGCGGAGCGTCAGCTCTCGAAGTCAGCGAGTGAGAATCCGCCATCGGAGTCCTCGATGAGCTTGCGCACGCGCGCCTCTGCCTGCATAAGCGCCGCCTGCGCGGTTCGCAGACGTTCGACACCCTCCTCGAACAAACGCAGCGCGTCGTCGAGCGGAATCTCCGAACGTTCGAGCTCTCCGACTATGCACTCGATGCGCGCGAGATCTGTTTCGTAGCTCATGTGTCGTCGACCGCAGCGGGATGAACGGTGCGCGCAGTTGCGCGCACGATGCCATCGCGCAACAGGAGATCGAAGTCGAGCCCTGGCGCGAAGGCGTCCACGCTGCCGAGCGTGGCGCCACTGGCATCGCGGGCCACCGCGTAGCCGCGCGCGAGAGTCGCGAGTGGGCTGAGCGCCGTGAGCCTCCCCGCGAAGGCGCTAACTCGAGCGCGACGGCGCTCGCCGTCGCGCTCCAACCCCGAGCGAAGATCGCGCGCCGCGTGCACCACGCGATCGCGGCGTCGCTGCACCTGGCGAACCAGAGCGCCACGGAGAGCCTGAAGCATCGCGGCGGCCTCGGCGCGCGCCTCCGCGAGCACCGGCACCGCGGCCTCTGCCGCCGCCGACGGCGTGGCCGCGCGGTAGTCCGCGACGAGATCGCACAGCGTAATGTCGACCTCGTGGCCCACGGCGGAGATTGTGGGTATCGCGCACCCAGCGAGCGAACGGGCGACGGCCTCCGAATTGAATGCCCAGAGATCTTCGCGCGCGCCGCCGCCGCGGCCGATAATCACCGTGTCAACGTCACCCCAGCGGCCCACGCATTCGATGGCGCGCATGAGATCAGCGGGCGCGCCATCGCCTTGCACCTTGGCGGGCACGAGCACGATCTCGACCGTCGGGCAGCGGCGCCGCATCACGACGATGATGTCGTGGAGCGCAGCGCCGTCCGGGCTCGTAATCACCGCTACGCGACGTGGCAGCCGTGGCAGCGGTCGTTTGCGCGACGGCTCGAGCAATCCATCCGCGCGCAGTCGCTCGGTCGATTCAGCCAGAGCCTTGCGCCAGAGCCCGTCACCCATGGCGTCGAGCGCGGAGATGGTGCATTGCAGATCGCCGCGCTGCGCGTACACCGTGAGTTGGCCGAGCGCGACTACCTGCATTCCGTCTTCGGGGAGTGCCGGAATCCGGCGCTGGTCGCGCGACCAGAGCACGCACCGGATCATCGACGTTGCGCCACGAAGGTTGAAGTACCAGTGGCCGTTGCGGTGCGCAGTGAAGTTGCTGATCTCGCCGCGGATCCAGAGCGGCGAGAATGCGCCCTCGAGCACCGACTTGGCGAGTGTCGTCAGCGACTCCACCGAGACGGCCGCCTCCCGCGTGGCTCCCGGGACGGATGCGCCGGATGTCGCCACAGAGCGCGCGTCGTATGAGCGTGCGGGCTCGCTCACGGCAAAGAGTTGCGGTTCGAGCAGCACCGCCTGAGGTACCGACCGCTTCGACGCGCGCTTCATCGTGACGCGCTCTGCTCGGCCGCGCGCACCGTGTTCTTGAGCAGCATCGCGATGGTCATCGGGCCGACGCCTCCCGGCACGGGCGTGATCCGCGACGCACGCTCACGCGCGCTCTCGAAGTCCACGTCGCCCACCAGGCGATAGCCACTTTTCGCACTCGCGTCGGCGACGCGGTTGATTCCGACATCGATCACCACCGCCCCTTCCTTCACCATGTCGCCCGTGACCATTCGCGGCTTGCCGGCGGCCACGATGAGAATGTCCGCTCGCAGAGTGTGCTCCTTCAGTTTGCGCGTGGCGCTGTGACAGACGGTTACCGTGGCGTTCGCGTTCGGGCCGTTCTGAACCATGAGCGCCATCATCGGCTTGCCCACGATGTTGCTGCGGCCGACGATCACGCACTCCTTGCCACGCGTGTCGGTGCCTGATCGTCCCAGCATCTCCTGCACGCCGGAGGGTGTGCAGGGCACGAAGCCGTCGCGATCTCCGATGAGATTCTTGCCGACGTTCACTGGATGAAAGCCGTCGACGTCCTTCTCGGGCTTGATCGCACGGATGACGACGTCAGCATCGATGCCCTTGGGGAGCGGCATCTGCACGAGAAAGCCGTGGATGGCGGGATCGTCGTTCAGGCGATGTACTTGCTCTAGCAGCTCGGCCTGCGTGGTGGCCGCGGGCATCCTGATCGTGACGCTGTGCATCCCCGCTTCCTCGCACGCTCGTCCCTTGTTGCGGACGTAGACCTCGCTCGCGGGATCCTCTCCCACGAGCACAACGGCGAGGCCCGGGTGAACGCCGCGCTTCCCGAGCCGCTGGACGTCGGCCGCGACCTCCGCGCGAATGCTCTTCGCGATTGCTACGCCGTCGATGAGCTCAGCGGGCAAAGTCCACCGCTCGCTGCTCGCGGATGACCACGATCTTGATCTGCCCCGGGTATTGGAGCTCCGTCTCTATGCGCCTCGCGATCTCCTCGCTCAGCGCGGCCATGCGGAAGTCGTCGACGTCGTCCGGATTCACGATCACTCGAATCTCTCTCCCCGCCTGAATGGCGAACACCTTGTCCACGCCGGTATAGCTCGCAGCGATACGCTCGAGCCCCTCGAGACGCTTCACATAAGTCTCGAACGCTTCCCTGCGCGCGCCCGGGCGCGAGCCGGAGATCGCGTCGGCGGCCTGCACGAGCACCGAGATCTCGCTCTCGTGCGGCACGTCGTCGTGATGCGCCGCGATGCAATTTATGATGAGCGGGTGCTCGCCGTATCGCGTAGCGACCTCGACTCCGAGCTGCACGTGCGTTCCCTCGTGCTCGTGGGTGAGCACCTTGCCGATGTCGTGCAATAGCGCTCCGCGCTTCGCCATCGTGACGTCGAGCCCGAGCTCCGCCGCCATGATCCCCGCGAGATGCGCGACCTCCTTCGAATGGTGCAGAATGTTCTGCCCGTAGCTCGTGCGATACTGCATGCGCCCGATGAGCCGTATCAGCTCCACGTTGAGCCCGTGCGCGCCAACCTCGTACGCTGCCTGTTCGCCCATGTCCTGAATCGCGGCGTCGACTTCCTTCTTCGATTTTTCGACGACTTCCTCGATTCGACCCGGATGGATCCGGCCATCGGCGACGAGCTTGGCGAGCGCCACGCGGGCAACTTCGCGCCGCACGGGATCAAAGCACGAGACGACGACGGTGTCCGGCGTGTCGTCGATGATGACGTCAACTCCGGTGGCCAGCTCGAACGCGCGGATATTTCGACCCTCGCGACCGATGATGCGCCCCTTCATCTCGTCGTTCGGCAGCGGCACGGACGAGACGCTGATCTCCGAGGTGTGCTCCGACGCGATGCGCTGAACGGCGAGCGCGACGATCTTCTTCGCTTCGCGATCGGCGTTTCGGCGAGCGGTCTCGCGGATCTCGCGCAGCTGATTCGCGGCCTCCGCGTGCGCCTCCTCCGCTAGCCGGCTGATCATCTCCGCCTTGGCGTCGTTCGCGGACATCCCCGCGAGCTGCTCGAGACGGCGCCTCGCGTCGGCGCTCAACTTCTCGATTTCTCCCTCTCGGTCGAGCACCAGCTTCTCGCGGCCTCCGAGGTCGCCGAGCCGCTTCGCGACTTCTTTCTCGCGTTGATCGAGAATGTCCAGCTTTCGATCGAGATTGGTGTCGCGTTCCTGGACACGTCGCTCGCCGCGCTCGATCTCATCGCGCCGCTTCTGCGCCTCGAGCTCCCACGCCTCGCGAAGCCTGATCGTCTCCTCCTTTCCGGCGACGACCGCCGCCTTGCGCAGCGCCTCGGACTCGCGGGCTGCGTCGTCGAGAATGCGCTTCGACGTGTCCTCGGCGGTCGATTTCGCGACGACCTGCGCCGAGTGCTCGACGCGTTTGCCAGCCGACCGTCCCACAAAAAAGAACGCCACGCCGGCGAGAACGATGCCAAATGCCAGCGCGGCGTAGATCACAAGATCGTTCATATGTATCTATGCTCCACACGACGGCAACGTCGCGATTCCCAGGGGAAACACAGCTACGCGCGCGCAAAGTCAGCGCGGAAAGGCACAACCTGGCCCTGCTCCGTCCAAACGGCGTGAGACCGATGAGGCTAACCGCAATGACCGCTTGAGACTACGCGACGCGGCGCCACTGCGGAGAAACTACGTTAACTCAGGGTAAAAGGCCAGACCCAGCCGCGGCCAGAGCCCGTTAGACGCCCCGTTTGCCGGGCGGCAGCAGCCGGCGCAACTCGCTCGAGATACCGTGCATCCGATCCGCGAGCTCCAGCTGGCCATCCCGCGCCTTGAATAGCTCGTCGGTAATCTCGAGCGCCGCCAGGATCGCCGCCTTGTGCGACTCCACCGTTGCGCCGGCGTTCATGACGCCCCGAATGGCCTCGTCCACGTACTTTGCGACGGCCCGCGTATGCTCGGCGGCCTCATCGCTCCGTATGGTGTACTCCTCACCGACGATGGTCACCTTGACCGAGGATTTGCGGCTCATCGATGGGCCTCGCTTTCCTGCTGCTGACGAAGGAATCGCAGTTTGTCCATCAACTGCTTGGTGCGGCCGCGGGCGGCCTCGAGTCTCTCGCGGAGATCGCGGTTCTCTTTCTCGAGAGCGGCGGACGCCGACCGACTGCCGGTTGCGGGCGGCGTCTTGAGCCTTGCCTCCGCCTCCTGCGCGCGCCTGCGCCAGGTCGCCATCTCGTCCGCGAGCGCGAGGATGAGGTGCTCGAGCTCCTGGAATGCGACCAGATCAGGTCGTTCGCTGTCTGACACCTAGCTCTGCCTCCAGGGTTTTGAGCATCTTGTCGCGCCTTCCGGCGACCTCTTTCTCACGTAGAGTGCGCTCCGGATGCCGGAACGTCAATCGCCACGCCACGCTTCGGATTCCTTCTGCAATCCCGGCGCCCCGAAACTCGCTGAGCAGCGTGAGCGATTCGAGAAGGTCTCCGCTCGCACTTCGAATCGAACTCTCCACGCGTGACACCGGCATGTCGTTGGGCACGAGCAGCGCAACGTCGAAGAAGGTGGACGGCGTGGAAGGAAAGGGTCGAAAGCTGAGCGGTGGAGTGGCCGATGCCGGGTGCGTGCGTGCGTGATTGCCCGTGCCCGGTAGCGCGATGGGTTCCGACGAGATCGTGGCGAGGCGGAGCTCGACGCCGAACGCCGGCGAAGCCCAGACGGGCGCGTCGAGCGCAAGGCGCCTCACGTGCCCCAGCCACTCACCGCCCGATCGGATCTCCCAGAGCACGTCGCCGCTCGCGGGGTGTAGCTCCGTGGTAGCCTGCCCTTCGACACTCGCGGCCATCAATTCCGCCAGCCCCTTCGCATCCCACTCGTCCACGTCCGGCGTTGTCTCCTCGGACCAGTGCGGCGGATTTCGATGCCCCATGATGATCGCGGCGACGCGCATCTCTTCGCGCGGGAGCCCGCTCGCCGATGGCTCGAAGACGCTCCCGATCTCGAAGAGCCGCACGTCGCGATGTCGTTGCGCCAGATTGTACTCGGCGCGGCGAGCGAGCGTCTCTAGCAGATCGCGACGCAGATATGCTTCGTCGTCGGCGAGCGGATTCGCGACGAGCACGTGCGGCGCTCCCCCGGCCTTCACGAAAGGCATCGAGAGTGCCTCCAGCAATCCGGCACTAACGCATGTCTCGCGCACGCGACGCATCTGCACCGCGAGTTGCGAGTCCGGCACGGTGCCGTTCCGAAAGGGGCGTAGCTCGTTCGAAAAGGAGTCGTAGCCGCGCAGCCGTGCGATCTCCTCAACGAGATCCACGGGCTGTGTTACGTCGGGACGCCATG
>JANWLO010000065.1 GCA_025450815.1 Gemmatimonadaceae bacterium | reverse complement strand
TCGTCTATCCCGTGCTACCCAGCGGAACGGTCGATCGCTGGAATCTCATCGATGCGCGTGCCGCTTGGGTGTCGGTCGTGCTCATCGCCGCGCTCGGTTTCGTGAACTACATCCTCCTGAACCTCTACGGCTCGCGCGGCATCGAGTTCACGGGCTTTCTCGGCGGTTTGGTCAACAGCACGGTCACAGTAACGGAGCTCGCGAGCCGAGTGCGTGAGAGCAACGGGCAGCTGGGCGATGCTGCCTTTCGCGGCGTCATCCTCGCGACGGCGGCGATGCTCGTCCGGAACGCGATCCTTCTCGGACTGCTCGCTCCGGCGGCGTTCGCCCGCGCCGCCGTGCCGCTCGCGTTCATGCTTGCCGGGGCGGTGATCACGGCGCTGCTCGATCGACGACGCTCTGCCGCCGAAGCGGAGGCGAAGTCCATTGGCGATGGCGAGCCGCTCGTCCCCGTGATGGCGTCACCCTTTTCGCTCGCATCGGCGTTGCGCTTCGGCGCAATCTTTCTCGTCGTCCAGGTGGCGGCGACGCTCGCCGAGCGTTTGCTCGGCGAGGGCGGATTGTACGTGGTGAGCGCGGCTGGCGGCGTTGTCTCGAGCGCGAGCACGGTGGCTTCGGCCGCGAATCTCGCCACGGCGGGATCGCTGCCTCCGCTCGTGGCCGGAATCAGCGCAATCATCGCGTCGATTGCGAGCGCGGTGGTCGATCTCCCGGTGATCGCGCGCTTCGGTCGCGACGCGCGACTCACGCGGCGCGCGGCGCTGCTCGTGGTGGTTCTGGCGGTGCTCGGTGGTGCAGGCATTGCGGTGGAGCTGCTCACGTAGGCCGATGCTCCTCGTCCAACGTCAGCTCCCCTGATGAATCGTCGTACGTGAACAGCTCCGCGTAACGCCCCCAGTCCACCGCTGTCTCGAACTGACGCCGCGCCTCCTCGCCGCTGAAGCTGTGCTCGAGCTGATCGATTACGCGCTCTGCCTCCAGCGTATGCGTGGGCGTGGTCTCGAGATCGCGCACTATGTGGTGGAGCAGTGCAATGTGATCGAGTGCCTGCGCGCGGAAGATGGCCTTCTCCTCGTCTAGCTCTGAGTCCGCGAAGCGAGTGCCGATGGGGGTGAGCACCACCTGCCGGTCCTGCAGCGCGCCGAAGCCGAGCAGATTCGTCGCTTCGACGATGGACAGCAGATCGTCGGTACGCATCTGCAGATCGCGGGAAAGATCATGCACCGCTGCGTGCCCGCCGATCCCGCCGATGTATTGCACGAGCCCCGTCACGTCGTCAATCCCGACGTCCGGAAGTACCTGGTATCGACGCGCGCGCGCTGGTGCCGGGCGCCGTCCAGCGCGCGGGGACGCGACCGCCCGCGGGCGATCGAGCTGACTGTGCTCGACGATCGCCATGGCGTCGTCGTCAGGATTCGTCATGATCCGGTAAATGAGCTCTACGAGTCGCGCGCGTGCTGCGCTCTTCGTGGTTCGATCGGAGGGCGGCAGCCCCTTGAGCTCCACACGGATGTGTCCGGGATTCGCGCCGAACACGAGAATCCGGTCCGCGAGCGAAACTGCCTCATCGATGTTGTGCGTCACCATCACGACGGCCTTGGTCGGCATCGTCTTCGCGAGCCAGAGATCCTGGAGCTCGGTACGCAAGTTCTCCGCGGTGAGCACGTCGAGCGCGGAGAATGGCTCGTCCATGAACAGCACTTCGGGCTGCACGACAAGCGCACGAGCAAAGCCGACGCGCTGTTTCATTCCGCCGCTCAGCTCTATCGGAAATGCCTCCTCGAATCCATCGAGCCCAATGAGGTCGATCGCTTTCACCGCGCGCTGGCGCCTGTCATCGTCGGACATCTCGATCGACAGCAGCCCGAGCTCCACGTTCTGCAGCACGTCGAGCCACGGAAAGAGCGCGAAGCTCTGGAAGACGATTGCGACGTTGGGATTGGGCCCGTCGAGCGGCGCGCCGTGCACCCGGACGTCACCGCTGGATGGCTTCATCAGCCCCGCGAGTATTCGAAGCAGCGTCGACTTCCCAGAGCCCGATGGGCCGAGGAGCGCGACGAACTCGCCCTGGTTGAGCTCCACCGACACGTGCTCGAGCACGGGGCGTCGGTCGTCGCCGAAGTACTTCATCACGTCGCGCGCCTCGAGCAGGCTCACGGTATCATTCATCAGTCGAGGCGGTAGCGCGCTTCCGCGAGCGCGTAGAGGCGGCGCCACACGAGCCGATTTCCGGCGATCACGATTGCCGCCATGACGAGCGTTCCCGCGAGGAGTAGATGGAAGTCGCTATGTTCGGCGGCTTGTGCGATAAGGGAACCGAGTCCGACAGTGCTTTGCTTGTGCCCGGCGAAGGTTACGTACTCGGAAATGATGCTGGCGTTCCACGCGCCGCCGGTCGCCGTGATCATTCCCGTCACCAGGTAGGGAAAGATCGCGGGAAGAATGAGCGTCTTCCACCGGCGCCAGCCGGTCACGTGATACGATGCCGCTACGTCGCGCAGATCCGACGGGATCGCCATCGCGCCGGCGATGACGTTGAACAGCACGTACCATTGTGTGCCCAGCAGCATAAGCGCGACCGCGGCGATGTTCAGGCCGCCCGGCAGCGTGAGTAGCGCGAGCAGCAACACCGGAAAGACCGCGGTCGCCGGAACCGATGCGGTGATCTGAACGAGCGGCTGCGCGCGGCGCGCCCAGCGCGGATTCATTCCGATAGCGACGCCGACCGGAATCGTCCACGCGGCGGCGAGGATGAGAGCGATAGTCGTGCGCAGAAAGGTCGCGCCGGCGCTCACGGCGATGAGCTCCCAGTCGCTCATCCCCAGTCCCGCGAGCGCGCGAGCGGCGGCGAAGGCTCCCCACACGACGAGCGCGAGCGCGATCAGTGCGGGCGCCCAGCGCAAAAATCGAGATACCGCATCGTCGTGCAGCTCGCGCCGCGCGCGCTTGGCAGTGGGCGGAGTCCCGAGCCTTCGGTCGAGTGCGCGCGTGAGCGGATGGGTCACCCGCGCGCTCACCCACTCGAGCAGCGCCGAGCCGCGAAGCAGGTCGAGCAGCCGCGATTGGGGAGCGTCGCCGCCCGACTGTTCGAGCTTGAACCGATCGGACCACGCGACGAGTGGGCGCCAGAGCAGCTGGTCGAGCAGCACTATGACGGCCACCAACGTCGCGAGCCCCAGGAAGAGCGCGTGGGTGTCGCCCGCGTCCGCGGCCGCCGCGAGATAGGAGCCCAGCCCCGGCAGTCGAAGATTGTTCGCGCCAAGCGTGAACTGCTCGGACGCCATGAGAAAGAACCAGCCGCCCGCCCAGCTCATCATGCTGTTCGCGATGAGCGAGATCGCGCCGAACGGCAGCTCGAGCCGAGTGAACCGTCGCCAGAACCCGAGGTGATAGACCGTCGCGGCCTCGCTAAGCTCGCGCGGAATAGTAAGCAGCGACTGATGAAAGCTGAACGCGAGATTCCACGCCTGGCTCGTGAAGATGAGGATGATCGCGGCGAGCTCGAGACCGAGTGTGCGTCCGGGAAAGAGCGCGGCGAGTCCGAGCACCACGCCGGGCATGAACGACAGAATCGGCACGCTCTGCAGAATGTCCAGCAGCGGAATCATGAATCGCTCGGCCGTGCGGCTCCCGGCGGCGATGCGCGCGTAGGCGATGCTGAAAACGAGCGAGAGCACGTACGCGATAGCCATGCGAAGAGTGGATAGCCCGGCATAGTAGGGCAGCTCGCGTGGGGAGAGGCTCACCTGCACGTTCGGCGACAGTGGCGCGCGCCACTCGGCCGCCGCACGCATGATGCCGTATGCCACCGCGGCGACCGCGCATAGCATGAGCGCATCTACCCAGCGCGGAGTCGGCGGCGCGCCGGGCTGATCCCGCGACGCATCGCGGATCATCGTCGCACGCACGGGAACGATCGGCTGGGCCATTTAGAATTCGCGTCGCGGCGGGTGCGTTTTTCCTGAGATGGAACCGAGGGCGTGCGCCTACTTGAGGTAGCTGCGTACGAGATCGATGAGCTGCTCGGCTGCCTGCGACTGTTCGGAATCAGGTTCGATGTCCGGATCGACGACGTGGAATCGAATGTGGTCTTCCAGGATTTCCGCCATCAGGCCGTTCAGGGCACCGCGAGTTGCGGCAAGCGTTTGCAGGACGACGCCGCAATCGCTCTCCGTCTCGAGGAGCTTCTCGATGCCGTTGAGCTGGCCGCGGATGCGCTTGACGCGGTTGAGGAGCTTTGCGCGTTCGCGAACGGTGTGGGTCATGGTGGTCATGGGAAGGCGGAAGCGGTTGACATTATATACCAGGGTATAGTATAGTCGCGATTATGCGTCGTCCAGTCCTCCTTAACGCCGCGCAGTCCACTGCAGCTGGAATTGCCGCTCTGTTCCTCGGCGCGTGGTGTCCATTGCACGCCCAACGCGCTGACTCCACCGGCAACTCGATCGCGCACGCGCCTTCCGTCGCGGTCGCGTTGCTGGGAGCGCAAATAGATCTGATCGGACAACGACTCGGACCGTTCCATAGTACCTACCAGGGGCCGAATAGCCTCGACGCCCGCGGCGACGCTCAAGTCAGCCAGGCATACGGCGCCTATGCCGGCGGCCGAGTCGGTACGCGCTTCTCGGCTTACTTCGACGTGGAAATGGTACGTGGCGCCGGAATCAGTCACGTTGTTGGTCTCGGCGGTCCAACCAATGGCGACGTCATCCGCCAGGGCACGGCAGATCTCGGTCAAGGTCCCTACGTCGCACGCGCGTTTCTTCGGTACGTAATACCGTTGCGCGGCACGAGATTCGACACAACGGGTCGCGCTCCCGACCAGATGCCCGGATTCGTCCCGACTCGGAGAGTGGAAATCGTTGCGGGACGCTTCGCCGCGAGCGACATCTTCGATCTCAATCGATACGCCAACTCGACCCGATCTCAATTCATGGATTGGGGACTCTTTCAGAACACTGCGTGGGACTTCGCGGCCGACACTCGCGGGTACACGAACGGCGTCGTCGTCGCGTGGGTGATGACCACGTGGGCCCTTCGCGCTGGCAGCTTTCAGATGCCGATAAAGGCGAATGGAAACGAGTTCGACTCCGACATTGCGCGGGCGCGGGGCGATAACCTCGAGCTCACCGTGTCTCCTGGAAATCACCTGCTCACTCTGCGGTTGCTCGGCTACATCAATCATGCCCGCATGGGCCGATACGGCGAGGCTCTTCTGGAGGGGCAGAGAAATCACATGCCGCCCAGCATTGCGGCGGACGATCATCCCGGCCAGGCGAAATACGGTTTCGGCTTGAATCTCGAGCAGCAACTTGCCGATTCGGGGGAGACGGGCGCGTTCCTTCGCGCGGGCTGGAGCGACGGGGCGACGGAGAGCTTCGCGTTCGCCGAGGTAGACCACCATCTGAGTGGCGGAGTACAAGTCAGCGGCAGACACTGGTCGCGTAATGCCGACTGCATCGCAGTTGCATTTCTCGTGAGTGGGCTCGGCACGCTGCATCGCGAATACCTCGCCGAGGGTGGCACTGGATTTCTGCTCGGCGACGGTAGGCTCGATTACTCGGTCGAGGAGATTGCGGAGGCTTACTACCGAGTGCAGATCGGCCAGTACGTCCAGCTGAGTCCCGACGTGCAGCTGATTCGAAATCCAGGCTACAATCGCGATCGAGGTCCGGCTGCGGTGGAGTCACTTCGGCTCAATTTCCGCTACTAACGGAGTATGCTGGCGGGATTTTGGTGACGCGGTTCGGGACGCGTGCCGTATTCTGAGCCCCGGACTCGGCGCCACGCCTCGGTGTTTCCGCCCCAACCCTGCGCGTCGCCGCCAGTTACCAGCGCCCCGCTCAGGCGTCGTCAGGGGGTAGCCCAGCGGCTCGGTCGCAGGCGCTCGCATCCATGATGTCGTGCGGCGCGTCAGCTTCGTCCTGCGAGCCGGTTCCTCCCCTTGTGAACACAGGACTGTCTAGACATGCGCAACGTACCGTTCCGTCGTGGCGGTTTGCTCGCGGTGCTCCTTTCCTCGGTGGTCGCGTCCGCGCCCCTCGCCGCGCAGGACTCTACGCAGAGCACACCGGCCACCGGACAGACTCACACGGTGAAAAAGGGCGACACGCTCTGGGATATCGCACACTCGTATCTCAACGACCCCTTTCTCTGGCCGGAGATCTATCGAATCAACACGGATGTCGTCGAGGATCCGCATTGGATCTATCCCGGCGAGACCCTGAAGCTGCCCGGTGACGCCGTGAAGGGCGATTCAACGCTCGTCACGACCGTCGTCGACGATCGCGTATCGCCCACGGGGCCGGATCGACTGGTGGAAGCACCGCGCTCCTCGGGCGCCACGATATTCGCGCTCTCCGCATCGCGCCGCGTTGCGACTGTCTCGCGCTTCGGCGCGTCGGCCACAGCGTACCCGCACCCCGCCGTTCGCGTCGGCGAGACGTTCGCAGCGCCGTGGGCGGACAAGATCAATGGGCCAAACGACCAGGGCACGGTTGTCGGCAGCGCCGAGATCACAGGCATCGCCTCGCAGACGCCGCGCAGTCGCATGTTGAACGAGGAGCGCGCTTACATCACGCTGCCCAAGGGCACCGTCACCGCTCGCGGCGACCGATATCTCGCGTTCGAGCTGGGACCCGTGCTGGATAACGGCACGCAGATGGTCGAGCCCACCGGCGTTCTCGAGGTCGAACGGGCCGAGAACGGCGATGCGTCGACGGCGCGGATCATCACGCAGTACGGCAACGTCGAAGCGGGTCAGGGAGTGATTCCCGTGGATCATTTCAATCTCAGCGACGATGCGCGTCCGGCTCCGCTCACGCTGGGACCAGAGGGCACCGTGGTATTCGTGCCGGACGGCGCGGTGCTTCCTACCGTCCAGAGCTACGTCGTGTTGGACATTACGGCCAAGGCGGGCGTCAAGGTCGGCGATCAGTTCACTCTCTTCCAGCCGCGCCGCACCGTGCTCGTGAAGGGACGCGGCGACGAGAAGGCGACGCTTCCCGAAGAGCGCATCGCGCTCGGCCAGGTCGTGAAAGTCACCGATCACGGTACCACGCTGATGCTTGTCGACCAGCAGAATCCGTCGGTCAAGGTGGGGACGAAGGCAAGGATGACGGCGCGCATGCCCTGAGCGAGATGCGGTCATGCAGCACAAATGAAAATGAACGGGGCCGCCGATCGTGCGCGGCCCCGTCTCGCATCCCTCACGCTAACCCGCATTCCTGCTTAGATTTGGCGGTGCATGATCGTCATCGCACACGTCATCGCCATCACCTGCTACATCGCGGCCGCCGGACTGGCGGCCACGCCGTTTGCTCGCCCCATCCCCGCGCCCGTGCGCGGTGTGGTCGCGCTGCTCTCGGTAGGCGTCTCCGTGCACCTGGTGGCGCTCCTCGCCTATGCGTGGCAGTTCGGCGAGCCGCCGCTCACGGGGCTCGGGCCGGCGCTCTCCACCGCCGCATTTCTCGTCGCCGTGACCCTCCTCGTGGTGGAGATGCTCGCGCACGAGGTGAGCCTCACGCTCGTCACCGCGCCGATGGCGGCGCTCGTGACCATCGGCGCGATTGCATCGCCCATGCTCCCGAGTCCCACCGCGAGCACCGGCGGCGCCTCGTGGCTGGGACTCCACATCGCGCTCAGCTTCCTTGGCCTTGCCGCGTTCGCCGCCGCGGCCGCGGCCGGCGTCATGTATCTGCTCGAGAGTCGTGAGCTCAAGTCCCGGAAGTTCGGCGCAATCTTTCGGTTCTTCCCGCCGCTCGAGACGCTCGACCGCGTGAATCACCTCGCGATCGTCTGCGGATGGATCGCGCTAACCCTCGGTACCGCGCTCGCGATCGGCTACGCGATCGTCTATCGCGACGCAGATCATCTCAAGGTCATCTGGGGCATCGCAGCGTGGGGCGCAGTCACCGCTCTCACCGTGGGTCGCGTCGTGGCCGGCTGGCAGTCGGCGCGCGCAGCGATCTGGTCGAGCGCGTTCTTCATCGCCATCATCGCGCTCTACGTCGCCTTCCGCGCCATCGGCCCGCGCGCTGGAGAGTTCCTGTGAGCGAGCTTCCGCTCATGCTGCACGGCGACATGATCGAGGCGCTCGTGGTGGGCGGAGGCGCCGTTGCGGCACGCAAGGCGCGCGCGTTGCTCGGCGCCGGCGCGCTCGTGCGCGTGGTCGCGCCGGAGCTCGGCGACGACATGCGCGCGCTCGCAACGCCCGACGCTCGCCTGGGACTAACGCTTCGCGCCTACGCGGACGGCGACATCGGCAACGCGCAGCTCGTGATCGCCGCGACGAGCGACCGCGAAGTGAATCGTCGCGTCGCCTCTGATGCGCACGCCGTGCACCGCCTCGTGAACGTTGCCAGCGAGCCCGCACTCGGGAATTGCCGCACCACTGCTACGCACCGCTCCGGCGATCTCGTGATCGGAATCTCAGCGGGCGGCGTGCCCCAGGCGGCCGCGCGAATTCGCGATTCGCTCGCGACGCGATTCGGTGATCGCTACGGCGCTGCCGTCGCAACGCTCGCCACGCTGCGCCGCCGACTCGTGGACGAAGGCCAACAGGACGAGTGGCGCCGCGCCGCGCACACGTTGCTCGATGAGCGTTTCTGCGAGCGAGTGGAGAACGACACCCTCTCGGAGGAGGCCGGGCAGTGGCGCTGATCGTCGCCGGCGTGAGTCACCACACGGCGCCGCTGGAGCTGCGCGAGCGGCTCGTGGTCGCCGCGGGCGACACGCTCGCCGCTGCGCAGCGAATTCTCGACGCGTGCCACGCGCGGGAAATCGTCCTGCTGTCCACGTGCAATCGCACCGAGGTCTACGCGGTCGAGGGCGACGCAGAGGCGCTTCCGGCGATCTGGGAGCTCTTCTCCGCGCAGCTCGGCGAGGACGTCTCGTCCATTGGCTACGTGCGCCGCGATCGCGATGCCGTCGCGCATCTCTACCACGTCACCGCCGGAATGGACTCGATGATCCTCGGCGAAGCGCAGATTCACGGGCAGGTGCGTGATGCGTGGGAGCGGAGCCGCGGTGCATCGGGCGCGGTGCTCAGCCGGCTCTTTCAGTCCGCGCTGATGGTTGGTGGGCGCGTGCGCAACGAGACCTCCATCGGGCGCGGCGCCGCCTCCACCAGCTCCGCGGCCGTGCAACTCGCCTCCAAGATTTTCGGTTCGCTCAGCGGCCGCTCCGCCATGGTACTCGGCGCCGGCGAGATGGCGGAGCTCGCGCTCGAGTGCCTGGTGAACGAGGGCGTGCGCACCGCGATCGTCGCCAACCGCACGCACGAGCGCGCGGAGGCGCTCGCCGAGCGCTATCAGGCGCAGGCGCTGCACTATGACGAATGCTGGTCGAGACTGCCGGACGTCGATTTGCTCATCTGCTCTACCGCGGCACCACACGCCATCGTCGGTGTTCAACAGATCGCGGGCTCGCTCAAGGGCCGCGGCGATCGCCCCCTCTGCATTCTCGACATTGCGGTGCCGAGGGATGTCGAGCCGGAGGTTGGCGCCTTGAGCAACGTGTTTCTCTACGATCTCGACGATCTGCGAACGGTGGCGGCCTCGAACCTCGAGCGCCGACGCGACGAGCTTCCGGCGGCCGAGACCGTGATCGGGCCGGAGGTCGAAAAGTATTGGGAATGGCTCGCGGGGTTGGCGGCGGTACCGGTATTGCGAACGTTTCGGACTCAGATGGATCAGTTGCGGGACTCCGAGCTGACAGAGACGCTGCGAAAGCTCGACCATCTATCGCCGCGCGACCGTGAGGCGATCGAACATTTTTCGAGGGCTTTGATGAACAAGTTTCTGCACGAGCCGAGTGTGCGACTGCGCGCCGCTGCAGCCAACGGACGGGGGCTGGGCGTGGTAGACGCGCTTCGCTACCTGTTCGATCTTCGCGCCGCCGACGGGGCGAGCCCCGCTGCGGATGACGCGTCCGAGTCCCCAGCCGCGCGAGAGCGCTGAGATGCCGCGACGCGCTCTCGTCAGCGGCGGCGCCGGCTTCATCGGCTCCCACGTGACCGACCTGTTCCTCGAAAATGGCTATGCGGTGACCGTTGTCGACAACCTGTCGAGCGGAAAGCGATCGCAGGTTCCCGCCGGTGCGACGTTCGCGGAGCTGGATGTCGGCTCGCCGGAGGCCGCATCCCTCGTGCGCGATGGACGATTCGATGTGATCTGCCACCTCGCCGCGCAGATCGACGTGCGCAAGAGTGTCGCAGACCCCGCGAACGATGCGCAGGTGAACATCGGCGGCTCCCTGAACCTGCTCGAGGCGGTGCGCCAGTCGAAGCGCGAAACTCGATTCATCTTCTCGAGCACGGGCGGTGCGGTGTACGGCGATCTCGTTGAAGCTCCCACCCCGGAGGAGGCGCCGAAAGATCCAATGTCTCCCTACGGCACCGCGAAGTTCAGCGTCGAGCTATACATGGGATACTTCGCGCGCGTGCACGGCATGGACTGCGTGGCGCTGCGATACGCCAACGTGTATGGTCCGCGACAGGATCCGCACGGCGAGGCCGGCGTCGTCGCGATCTTCTGCGACCGGCTCATCGACGGCACGCCGCTCACCGTCTTCGGCGACGGCGAGCAGACGCGCGACTATGTGCACGTTGGCGATGTCGCTCGCGCAAATTTCGCGGCGGCCAACGCGACTCTGGCACCGGCCGTAGGGGTTGACAGCAGGGCGTTCAACATTGGCACCGGCGTCGAGACCGATGTCGTGACGCTCGCCAAAGTGCTCAAGGACGTATCAGGCGGCGCCTCCGACGTTGTGCACGCGCCCGCGCGAGCGGGCGAGCAGCGTCGCTCCTCGGTACGCAACGACAAGGCGGCGCGGCTGCTTTCGTGGCGCCCACGCATGACGCTGCAGGATGG
>JANWLO010000064.1 GCA_025450815.1 Gemmatimonadaceae bacterium | reverse complement strand
GCCGCGGCGAGGATGTGCCGAGCAGGGATGACCTCTTTCAGACGCCGGACGAGGCGAAAGCGCAGCTCTCGCGCTTTGGCCGAATCGAGCTCCTGCATCGCGACGCAGCTACGGACGCCGGCGTGCGCAGCGCGGAGATCGTCTTCCCGATTCGCCCGCCAGACGCCGTAGACCGCGACATCAAGCGGCTGCGTCGGCTCGTGTCGGACGGCATGCCGACGGTCATTCTCTGCGACAACGTCGGCCAGTGCGAGCGCCTTGACGAGATCCTCAACGACGACGCGACATCGCCGTCGCCGGCCGCGCTCACGGTGGGCGTGGTGGATGGCGGATTCATCGTCCCGGGTGCGCGCGCCTCGGAGCCCGGGCTGCGAATTCTCACCGACCACGAGATCTTCCGGCGCGAGCGGCGCATCCGCAGGCATCGCCGCTACGGATCCGGCTCGTCGCTCGAGAGCATCACAGCGCTCAAGCCCGGCGACTACGTCGTCCACCTCGAGCACGGCGTCGGGATATACCGCGGCATCGAGCAGGTGGTCGTGCGCGAGAGCACGATCGAGGTCGCCGTGATCGAGTACGAGGGCGGTGACCGGCTCAACGTCCCCCTCTACAGAATCGATCAGGTCGAGCGCTACCGCAGCGCCGACGACGTCAGCAGCGATGCGCCCCCTCCGCGACTCCACAAGCTCGGCGGAAAGCGCTGGGCGCAGCAGCGCGACAAGACTCGCGCGGCGCTGCAGGAGATGACACTCGAGCTTCTCGACCTGTACGCGCGCCGTCGCGTGGCTGACAAGATCCCTGCGTTCCCCGACGGCACGTGGCAGCGACAGCTCGAGTCGTCGTTTCTGTTCGAGGACACACCCGACCAGCGCAAGGCGACCGTCGAGGTAAAGACGGACATGGAATCCACGCGCCCGATGGACCGCCTGCTCGTCGGCGACGTAGGCTACGGCAAAACCGAGATCGCAGTGCGCGCGGCGTTCAAGGCGGTTCAGTCCGGCCGCCAGGTTGCGGTGCTCGTGCCCACCACGATTCTGGCCGAGCAGCACGGCCGTACGTTCACGGAGCGGCTCGCGGATTTTCCCGTGAACATCAAGACGCTCTCGCGCTTCCAGACCGCGAAGGAGACGACCGCAACGCTCGTCGACATCGCCGAGAAGAAGGTGGATATAGTCATCGGCACGCACCGCTTGCTGAGTGCGGACGTCAACTTCGGAAACCTCGGACTCGTGATCGTGGACGAGGAGCACCGCTTCGGCGTGAAGCACAAGGAGCGGCTCAAGCAGCTCAAGCTCGAGACCGACGTACTCACGCTCACCGCTACACCTATTCCGCGCACTCTGCACCAGTCGCTAGCGGGGCTGCGCGACATGACGGTGATTGCGACTCCGCCGCGCGATCGCTCGCCGGTGCTGACCTTCGTCGAGCCGTGGGACGACGGGCTGATCGAGGAGGGCATCGCGCGGGAGCTCGATCGCGGCGGTCAGGTGTTTTTCGTCCACAATCGCATCGAGACAATTGTCGGCATCGCGGACCACGTGCAGCGGCTCGCGCCGCGAGCTCGGGTTGCGGTCGCGCACGGGCAGATGCGGGAGCGCGCTCTCGAGGAAGCGATGCGCGCCTTCGTTGCCGGCGAGGTAGACGTACTGGTGTCGACGATGATCGTGGAGTCGGGGCTCGATGTGCCAAACGCCAATACGATGTTCGTGAACCGCGCCGACCACTTCGGCCTCGCTCAGCTGTACCAGCTCCGTGGCCGCGTCGGGCGCTCGTACCGGCGTGCATACTGCTACCTGCTCGTCCCCGACTCGGTCGACGTCGATGCCGAGCGGCGCCTGCAAGTGCTCGAGCACCACACGGAGCTCGGCTCTGGGTATCGCGTGGCACTCAAGGATCTCGAGCTGCGCGGCGCCGGCAACCTGCTCGGCCCCGAGCAGTCGGGCTTTGTACAGGCGGTTGGATTCGAGCTCTATCTCAAGATGCTGGATGAGACGGTCAACCGGATGATGAAGGGGGACGGCGCGCCGAAGCTGCGCCCCGCGGACGTGTCGATGGACATCGCGGCGTATCTCCCCGACGACTACCTGTCGATCCAGGAGGCCAAGCTCGACGTCTATCGCCGACTCTCGGCGTTCACTAAGGCGGAGGAGGTGGAGGCGCTCAGGGAGGAGCTCCGCGACCGATTCGGGCCGCTCCCGCCGCCGGCGATGGCCTTTCTCTCCACCGCGCTGCTGCGCGTGAGCGGAGGCGCGATGGGAATAGAAGGAATCCTCGTGCGCGGGGATGAGGCGCGTATTACCTTTCGTGACGATGCGGTACCCCGGCTCAAGGGGCTCACATCGGCATTCCATGAAGTGCAATTCCAGGCGGAGGTGCGACGCGCGCATCCGCTCTCGCTCAAGCTCACGCGCCTCGGCGGCGCATCGCTTCTCGACGGGCTCGTACGCGTACTCCGCGGAGCCACCCGCGATGCGTGACCGCTCCGGGCGCTCGCCGCGCGCCGGCCACCTCGTCCTTTGCCCCTTCAATCTCAGCCCATGAAACGCTCTTTCGCCGTGTTTATGATCGTCGGTGTCCTCGTTGCCTGTGAAGGATTCAAAAAGGCGATGGGCGCATCCGCGGATGTCGTCGCGAAGGCCGGAACGCAGGAGCTCACAGTCGAACGACTCTCCGCACTGCTCAGCCAGGCCAAGGTTCCCGTGACGGGGGAAATCGCGAAGGCCATCACGAACATCTGGGTCGACTACGAGCTGCTCGGCGCCTCCGCTGCGCACAACGACTCGCTCACCGATCCGAAGCTCATGGACGACGCGCTCTGGCCGATCATTGCGCAGACGAAGGCGGGCAAGTGGCACGATACGGTGGCGAAGAGCTTCCACATCGACACCACGGGCGCCGAGACGAAATTCAACGCTGGTGAAGTGCTCGCCGCGCGGCACATTCTCTTTCTCGTTCCGCAGGGCGCCACGCCCGCGCAGTCCGATTCCATCCGCAAGGTTGCCGAGGGCGTTCGTGCGCAGGTGACACCGGCGAACTTCACCGAGATGGCGAAGAAGTACACGCAGGAGCCCGGCGGCGCGCAGCGCGGCGGCGATCTCGGCGTCTTCCCCAAGGGCTCGATGGTGCCGCAGTTCGAGCAGGCAGTGGAGGCCCTCAAGCCCGGCCAGGTGTCGCCGCTCGTGAAGACACAGTTCGGCTACCACATCATCCGTCGCTCGACCTATGCCGAGGTTGGGCCTGAAGTCGCGCAGCGTCTCAACGCGCCTGCGCTTCAGGCTGCAGACAGCGTCTATATCACCAACCTCGAGAAGGCCGGGAACGTCAAGTTCGAGCCCACAGCCGTCGCAACGATCAAGGCGGCCGCGAAGGACCTCGACGCGCATCGCAACGACAAGACGGTCATCGCGACCTCAAAGGCCGGCGACTTCACCGTCGCTCGCCTCACGCGTTGGCTCGAAGCGTTTCAGCAGCGTGAAGACCTGGGCAAGAAGCTCCAGTCTGCGCCCGACAGCATCGTGCTCGCATTCGCAAAAAACGTGATGCGCAACGAGCTCGTCCTGCACCAGGCGGACAGCGCGAAGATCGACCTCACGCCAGACGAGTACAAGGAGCTTCACTCGCGCTTCACCGAGGTGCTCGCGTCCAGCTGGGACCAACTCGGCCTCGCGCCCAAGTCGCTCACGGACAGTGCGAAGACCGTTGCCGCGCGCGAGAAGCTAGCGAGCGCTCGCGTCAACGCGTACCTCGACAAGCTGATGGTGCAGCAGGCCGGCTTCGTCCAGGTACCGCCGCCGCTGGAGCAGTCGCTGCGCCAGAAGTACGGCGTGACGATCAATCAGACGGCGATGGACAAGGCTGTCGACGTTTCCGTCAAGCTCAAGGCGAAGTCCGATTCGCTGCGCGCGAAGAATGCGCCGCCGAGCGAGGTGCCGTTGGGTGGAGCGCAGATGCCGCAGGGCATGCCGGCACCTTCGGCTGCGCCCGCGCCCGCGCCCGCGCCGGTACCGGCACCCACTCCGCCGGCAGCGAAGCCGCACAATTGATCGAACCACTGGGCGAATCGAGGGTAGTGTGAGCATGCGCTTTTCATTGATGCTCGCGGCTGGTGCAGCCGTCGTGTTTGCCGCTCCCCTCGCGGCCCAGTTGGGTACGCCTCAGCAGGCGCCGGGAGGTCCGCCCGCCGTCGACGGCGTCGTCGCCGTAGTCGGCACGACGCCCATTCTTCGCTCCGATGTGGAGGAGCGGCTCGCTCAGGCGCGCGCATCAGGGCAGAAGATGCCGGACGACTCCGCGGGCCAGCAGTTGATGCTCAAGGGAATTCTCGACGCCATCATCGACGAAGAGCTGCTCGTCCAGAAGGCGAAGGAAGAGAAGATCGAGGTCGCCGACAACGACGTGAACGCGGACGTCGACAAGCGAATGCAGACCATCCGGGCGCGCTTCACCACGGAGAAGGAGTTCCGCGATGAGCTCAAGCGCTCGGGCTTCGGCACCGTCGACGAGTTCCGTCGCTGGCTCGCAGATCAGTCGCGCCGGAACCAGCTGCAGCAGAAACTCTTCGAGAAGCTGCGCACGGATGGAAAGCTCGCACCGGCATCCGTGACTCCCGCGGAGGTCGACGAATTCTTCGCCAAGAACTCCAGTCAGTTGCAGAAGCTTCCGGCCACGGTGACGTTGCGGCAGATCGTCGTCGCGCCAAAGCCGAGTCCGAAGGAGGACTCCGTGGCGATCGCGAAGGCCGAGTCGCTGTATGTCGAAATCCAGAAGGGCGGTGACTTCGAGCAGATCGCAAAGCGCGAGTCCATGGACCCGAGCACCAAGGAGCTCGGCGGGGATCTCGGATGGCGCCGCAGGGGCGACTTCGTTCCCGAGTTCGACCGCGTGTACTTCGGCATACGCCCCGGCGTCGTGAGCCCGCCAATCAAGACCGTATTCGGCTACCATCTCATTCGCGTCGACCGCGTGCAGCCGGCCGAGGTGAAGGGGCGGCACATCCTGATTCGCGCCAAGCTCGACTCGGCGGACATCCAGGCGGCGCGCGTGGAGGCGGCCGAGGTGGCGAAGGAGTGGCGGGCTGGAGTGGCGTTCGATACGCTGCGCGTGAAGCACCACGATCCGTCGGAGGAGTCATCGATTCCCCAGCCCTTCCCGCAGTCACAGCTCCCGAAGGAATACCAGACGGCGATCGCGGGCCACAAGGCGAACGACATCCTCGATCCGTTCGTGATCGAGGACAAGACGCGCGGCACGCCGAAATTCTTCGTCGTGCAGATAGTGACGATCAGCGCGGAGCACGAGCCCACGGTGGCTGACTGGCGCGAGAAGATTCGCGACCAGCTCTCGGAGGAAAAGGCAATCCGCCGCTATCTCGATGGCCTGCGGAAGGAGAGCTACGTGTCCATTCGCATCTGATCGTGAGAGTGGACCTCGCGCTCAAGCGGCTTCTACTCGTGAAGAGCCGCACCGAGGGCAAGGAGGCGTGCGACGTTGGCGCCGTGGCAGTGAACGGCAAGCGCGTGAAGGCCTCTGCGGAGGTGGGTGCTGGTGACCGGATTCAGCTCGATTACGCTCGCCGCACGATCGAGGTCGAGCTTCTCGCGGACATCGGAAAGAACGTGAGCCGGGCGGATGCAAAGTCGCTCTATCGCGTTCTGCGCGATGAAGTAACGACGTGACGAGTCGTCCGCGGCTCGCGATCACGCTGGGTGACCCGCGCGGCATTGGCCCCGAGATCGTGTCCAAAGCCATTGGTGACTCGCGTGTGCGCGCGCGCTGCGAGATCGTGCTGGTGGGACCGTCGGGCGCGGGCGCGGCGGTCGATCACACCGTGGGCGAGTGGACGCGCGGCGGCAGCGCGGCGCTGGCGGGGGGGCTCGCGGGCCAGTCCATCGAGTGTGCGGTGGCGCTGGCGCTGTCGGGCACAGTGCAGGGAATCGTGACGGCGCCCATCGACAAGCAGGCGCTCCTCGCGGGCGGCTACGACTTTCCCGGGCATACCGAGATGCTCGCGTCGCTCACGGGCTCGCACGTCGCGATGATGCTCGCCTCGGACCGGCTGCGCGTGGTGCTCGTCACCACGCACATCGCGCTGCGCGACGTGCCGCGCGAGCTCACCGCGGCGCGCATCATCGAATGCGCGAAAATCACGACGCGCGGGCTGCGCGAACTCTACGGAATTCGCGCGCCGCGGCTGGCGCTGTGTGCGCTCAACCCTCACGCCGGGGATGGCGGACGGTTCGGCGATGAGGACGAGACGTTGCTCGCGCCGGCGGCGCGCGAGGCTGGAATTGCGGGGCCGTTCCCAGCGGATACGGTGTTCGTGCGCGCGATGCGCGGCGCCTTCGACGCTGTGCTGGCGCCGTACCACGACGTTGGGATGACGGCGATCAAGGTGGCGAGTTTCGGGAGCGCGGTGAACGTGACGCTCGGTCTGCCGTTCCCGCGCACGTCGCCAGACCACGGCACCGCGCTCGACATTGCGGGGAAGGGCGTGGCCGATCCGGCGAGCATGATCGAGGCGATCCTGGAGTGCGCGCGGTTCTCGGAAGTGCGGGCGGACGTGAAGAAGTGAGTGGGGGCGCGGCAACTGCGGCAACGCAGAGGCGCAGAGACTGCCGAGAGAGGCACAGAGGCTCTCGACGTTGAAATTGATGGCCGTTGGAACGTCTTCCACGGCCATTCGTCACCCATCATTCGGCAGTCTCTGCGCCTCTCTTTTGTCTCTGTGCCTCTGCGGTTTTTACCGCAGTTCACCCCCAACCCATCTAGCCGCGCGCCCGCCGACGGTGAACCTTTCAGACCCATGTCGCACTCGCACTCACACGCGCACAGCCACGCCGGTCACGACCACTCGCACGGTGGGCACGGCCACGTGCACACGAGCTCCGTCAGCAGGCTGCGCATCGCGCTCGCGATCACAGCGGTCATTCTCGTCGCTGAGGCTGTGGGCGGCTACGCGGCCAACTCGCTCGCGCTCATCGCTGACGCGGGCCACATGCTCACCGATGTTGCCGCGCTCGCGCTATCCCTGTTCGTGGCGTGGTTCAGCCAGCGGCCGGAAACGCCCCGGCGCACATACGGCTACCTGCGCCTGGAGATCCTCGCTGCGTTCCTGAATGGCGCGACGCTCCTGCTCATTTCGGTGTGGATCATCTGGGAGGCGATCAGCCGGCTGCGCACGCCGGAGCCGGTGCACGGCGGGTTGATGCTCGCCGTCGCGGTGCTGGGACTCGTTGCGAATGCGATCTCGGCGTGGGTGCTCCGTCCGCAGGGCGACGACAACATGAACGTGCGCGGAGCGTACCTCCACATCCTTGGCGACCTGCTCGGCTTCGTCGGCACGATCGTCGCCGCGCTGCTCATCCACTGGCTCGGCTGGGTTGCGGCAGACACGATCGCGTCGGTGATCGTGAGCGTGCTGATACTGCGCGGGGCGTGGGCGCTCGTGCGCGATTCGGTGGACGTGCTACTCGAGTCCACGCCCTCGCACATCTCGGCGGCGTCGGTGCGCGACCAGCTCGTCGCGATCCCGGGCATCGAGAGCGTACACGATCTGCACGTGTGGACGGTGACGTCGAACGTCATCGCGATGAGCGTGCACGCGATCGTGCGCGAGCCCGAGCGGCACCAGCACGTATTGGAGCACGTACTGGATGCGATGCGACTGTTCGGCATCTCACACGTAACGGTGCAGCTGGAGCGTAAGGAGATGTACGAGCGGGAGCTCCACCTGCACGCCTGACGCCTGGCTGAAAATCGGTCGTTCGGGCCCTTAAACGGGCAGAATGCCGCCCAGAATTCTTTCATGTTCGTTTATCGTGTGGCCGAACGTGACGGGCGGCGGCAAGGGCTCGTCTCACCACAGACCATTGTGGGGAGGGGAAACCAGCGTGTCGCCGTCACAAACGTGGAACGACTTTCGGATCGAGAAAGAGCACCTGGCCGTCTCGATCACGATGTTCGGGGGCGAAACGCTGAGCGGTTACGTATTCGCGCCACAGGTCTATCCGCCGGGCGGGGTCGAGGAACCGCTGCAGCTCCTCAACGAGCCGGAGCCGTTCTTCCCGCTGGGGCTCGCCACGGGCGAGGTGCTCCTCATCGCGAAGCACCGCGTTCTCGAGATCGTCATCGATGATCAGGCGGCTGGCGAGGAGCTTCCCGGCAGTGCTCCCACCGCGCTCCTTCAGCTCACGCTTGCGGGCGGAGCCACTCACGTAGGCTCCATGCGCCTGGAGGTCAGGGCGAAGCGCCCGCGCGTGCTCGACTACATGAATCATTGCACGGTGCGCTTCATGGCGCTCCGAACTGAAGAGGGTGTCCGCCTGATCAATCGCGAGATGATCGAGCGTGTGCGCCCACTGGACTGATCATGCCGCAACTCGACCGCTTCCTCGCCGCCCTCGTGTCACATCGCGCGAGCGCGCTCATGCTCGTCACCGACTCGCCGGCGCAGCTCGACATGCAGGGAACGCCGCGCGCGATCACGAAGGCGCCGCTCACCGAGCCGCAGCTGCTCACGCTGTTGCAGGAGGTCGCGCCGGGGAATGCGCGCATGGCACTCGACGCGGGTGCCGCGGTGACGTTCGGCTACACATCGGAGGAGGGGTCGTTCACGCTGCAGGTTACGGAGCGCAAGGGCGGACTTCGCGCCGTTGTGCGCGTGGAGGGATCGGCACCCGCGCAGCCGGCGCAGGAATCGGCATCGGCGCCGGCGGAGCGGGTGTCGGCTCCGGTTGCGGTAGCGCCGTCGGCATCCGTGGCGCCGGCGACGGCAGGGGAGAGCCCGCGCGGCGCGAGCGCCGATCGCCAGCGCATCGAGGGGATGTTGCGCACGATGATCGAACGGGGCTCGTCGGATCTGCATCTTCGCGTGGGCGAGCCACCGATCGTGCGCGTGGACGGCGAGATGGTAAGACTGCCGGGCGCGCAGCCGCTTTCGGAGAGCGAGCTCGAGGCGCTGGTCAAGTCGATCATGCCGGCGCGCAATCGCGAGGAGTTCGACTCGGCGAACGACTGCGACTTCGCGCACGACATGCCGGGGACGGGCCGCTTTCGCTGCAACGTGCTGCGGGAGCACAAGGGATGCGCCGCGGTATTCCGCGTCATTCCCGCCAAGGTGGTAAGCGTCGAGCAGCTCGGCATCTCGGAAGAGGTGCAGAAGCTCTGCTACCTCACGCGCGGGCTCGTGCTGGTGACGGGGCCCACTGGATCGGGAAAATCGACGACGCTCTGTTCGCTCATCGATCTCATCAACCGCAAGCGCAGTGAGCACGTGATCACGATCGAGGATCCGATCGAGTTCGTGCACGAGAACAAGCGGTGCATCATCACGCAGCGCCAGGTAGGCGTTCACACCGGATCGTTCAAGACCGCACTGCGCGCGGCGCTGCGCGAGGATCCGGACATCGTGCTCGTGGGCGAGCTGCGCGATCTCGAGACGGTATCGATCGCGATCGAAACGGCGGAGACCGGGCACCTCGTGTTCGCGACGCTGCACACGACGTCGGCGGCGGGAACGGTGGATCGACTGATCGATCAATTCCCGCCCGACCGACAGGAGCAGGTTCGCGCGATGTTGTCGGAGTCGCTGCGCGGCGTGATCTCGCAGACGCTGTGCAAGAAGGTGGGCGGCGGACGCGTCGCGGCTCGAGAGGTGTTGCTGTCGATCCCTTCGGTGGCGAATCTCATTCGCGAGGGGAAGACGTTCCAGATTCCGTCCGTCATCCAGACGTCGAAGAAGATCGGCATGGTGACGTTGAACGACGCGCTCATCGACCTCGTGGATGCGGAGCAAGTCGAGGCGAAGGAAGCGTACATGAAGGCGAACGACAAGACGGGATTCGCTCACATGCTGCGTCAGCGAGGGCAGGAAGTGTCGTTCCTCGATCCCACCGCGGAGCCGATGGCGCCCGCTGCGCCGGCGGGGAAACCCGAGCCCGTGGGCAAGGCGAAAGCGGGCGCGTCGCGATAGTCGCGCTGGTGTAGCGAGGCACGCTTTGCAGTAGCTTCGGCTCCTGTTCCATGGCTATATTTCATGGCTATGGAAATTCGCAACGTCGCCATTATCGCTCACGTCGATCACGGCAAGACCACACTCGTGGACAAGATGCTCCGACAGTCGGGAGCGTTCCGCGAGAATCAGGTGGTGCAGGAGCGCGTGATGGATTCGAATCCGCTCGAGCGCGAGCGCGGAATCACAATTCTCGCCAAGAACACGTCCATTCGCTGGAAGGGCGTGAAGATCAACGTCGTCGATACTCCGGGACACTCGGATTTCGGCGGCGAGGTCGAGCGCATTCTGCGCATGGTTGACGGCGTGCTGCTCGTTGTCGATGCGTTCGACGGCCCGATGCCGCAGACGCGCTTCGTGCTGCGCAAAGCGCTCGCGCTGGGTCGCACGCCGATCATCGTCATCAACAAGATCGATCGTCCGGGAGCGGATCCGCTGCGCGTGCACGATGAGGTGCTCGATCTTTTCATCGAGCTCGAGGCCACGGAGGCGCAGCTGGAGGCGCCCGTGGTATATGCCTCCGCGCGCAACGGCACTTCCACCATGGATCTCGACGCCCCGCTCGGCGATCTGACCACGCTGTTCGACTCGATTGTGGAGCACGTGCCTCCGGCGGTCGGCGACGTCAACGGCTCGTTCCAGATGCTGATCTCGACGATCGACCATTCGCCGTATCTGGGGCGTTTGGGAATCGGCAAGATCGAGCGCGGCACCGTGAAGGTAGGGGACACGGTTGCGCTCCTTCCGGTGGAGACGACTCGCAATGCGGCGATCGCGAAGGTGACGAAGCTCTTTGGTTACGAGGGGCTCGAGCGCGTGGAGTTGCAGGAAGCGTCCTCAGGCGAGATCGTTGCCATGGCGGGGCTGGAGGGCGTGGAGATCGGGCTCACGGTTACGGATGTAGAGCACCAGGAGCGACTGGAGGGAATCGCGGTGGAGGAGCCCACGATTTCGGTGGACTTCATGGTGAACAATTCGCCGTTCGCGGGTAAGGAAGGGAAATTCGTCACGTCGCGTCAGGTGCGCGAGCGGCTGTTCAAGGAGCTCGAGCGGAACGTTGCTCTGCGCGTGGTGGATACGGATTCGATGGACACGTGGACGGTGTCGGGGCGTGGCGAGCTGCATCTCTCGATTCTCATGGAGACGATGCGTCGCGAGGGATTCGAGTTTCAGGTGTCGCGGCCGAGGGTGATCACGCGCGAGGGATCGAACGGCGAGCGTCTGGAGCCGTACGAAGAGCTGTCGATCGACGTGCCGGAGGAATTCCTTGGCGCCGTGATCGAGAAGCTCGGCCCGCGTCGTGCTGAGATGATCGAGATGAAGAATCCGGGGCAGGGGCTGGTGCGGCTGTTGTACCGGATTCCGGCTCGCGGGCTGTTTGGGTACCGGTCGGAGTTCTTGACTGACACACGGGGAACAGGAATCATTCACCATCGTTTTCTGGAGTACGGGTCGTGGGCGGGCCCGTTGGCGGGACGGAAGCGTGGGACGCTGGTTTCCATGGAGCACGGCTTCGCAGTCGCGTTCGGACTGGCTAACCTTTCCGAGCGTGCGACGCTGTTCGTGGCGCCGGGGACGGCGGTGTACGAGGGGATGATCATCGGGGAGAGTGCGCGTCCGGGGGACATGGACGTGAACCCGACGAAGGAGAAGAAGTTGACGAACATGCGGACGACGTCCACGGATGAGAACATCCAGCTGGAGCCGCCGCGGGAGTTGACTTTGGAAGGCGCGCTCGAGTACATCGAGGAAGATGAGTTGATCGAAGTGACGCCCGAATCGATCCGATTGAGGAAGCGCTTCCTGAGTGCGAACGACCGGAAGAAGCTTTCGCGGTCGGCGAAGCGGGAGCGGGCGTCGCTGTAATTCGCGGGTGCAGTTCGTTTCTCCCTAACGGTCAGGAGATTCACGGTCATGCTGGAGGAGCTCGAGTCGTTGCACCTGGCGCCACGGTCGCGCAACGACGACGATGTCGACGATGAGCCGCTCGACGACGAGCTGGACGACGAGGATCTGGATGATGATGAGCTCGACGATGATCTTGACGACGACGACGAAGATGACGTCGACGACGATGATGATCTCGAGGACGATCTGGACCTCGTGGACTTGGACGACGAGTACGACGACGCGGATGAAATTCGTCCGAAGCCGCCGGGACATCCGCATCGCTACGACGATTGAGCGGCGGAGTTTTTCGCTGGTGCGCGCTGGTTGAATGAGGGCGCGGATTGGGGTTGACTCGTGTCAAACAAGCCACTAGAATGACTGCTCCCCGCGAGGTTTTTTGCGGGGATTTTGCACGACGCTGTTTGACAATCGAGTGTGACAATTATCGTGCGATGGCTCTTGTTGATCTGCTGCGCTCGTGCGCAGTGGGGAGAGAACAAATTCACGAGATTGATTCCGGACGCTGTCTTTTGGACAAGCGTCTGAAGGACGGCGTTCGGAGAGCTGTTCGAACTATCTTGAAATTATTGGAGAGTTTGATCCTGGCTCAGGACGAACGCTGGCGGCGTGCTTAACACATGCAAGTCGAGGGCACTTGGGTAGCAATACCTAAGTGACCGGCGAACGGGTGCGTAACACGTGAGCGACCTTGCCTAGTGGCGGGGGATAGCCGGCCCAACGGCCGGGTAATACCGCATAAGGTGGTTTCCTCGCATGGGGGAACCAGCAAAGCTTCGGGGCAACCTGAGGCACCACAGGGGGGGCTCGCGGCCTATCAGCTAGTTGGGGGGGTAATGGCCCACCAAGGCGACGACGGGTAGCTGGTCTGAGAGGATGGCCAGCCACATTGGGACTGAGAGACGGCCCAGACTCCTACGGGAGGCAGCAGTGGGGAATCTTGCGCAATGGCCGGAAGGCTGACGCAGCGACGCCG
>JANWLO010000063.1 GCA_025450815.1 Gemmatimonadaceae bacterium | reverse complement strand
CTTCGACACAATCGTGCTGCGGGTGTTCCTGCCGACGTGAATCATCTTGGTGCCGGTATCGGCCTGCTGCCAGTTATTCGTGGTCGCCACCGAGTAGAACTCGCCGATTGAGTTGTCCCCCTGCAGGATGCAGCTCGGATATTTCCACGTGATCGCGGAACCGGTCTCCACCTGCGTCCACGAGATCTTCGAGTTCTCGCCTGCGCACTTGCCGCGCTTGGTGACGAAGTTGAAGATCCCGCCCTCACCGTTCTCATCGCCGGCGAACCAGTTCTGCACCGTCGAATACTTGATCGTCGCATCCTTGAGCGCGATCAGCTCCACCACTGCCGCGTGCAGCTGGTTCGTGTCGCGCTTGGGCGCGGTGCATCCCTCGAGGTAGCTCACGTACGCGCCCTCGTCCGCAATGATGAGCGTTCGCTCGAACTGCCCCGTGCCCTCGGCGTTTATGCGGAAGTACGTGGAGAGCTCCATCGGGCAGCGCACGCCCTTGGGCACGTAGCAGAACGATCCGTCGCTGAACACGGCGGAGTTGAGCGCTGCGAAGAAGTTGTCCGAGTGCGGTACCACGGAGCCCAGATACTTGCGCACGAGGTCGGGGTGCTCGCGCACCGCCTCACCGAACGAGCAGAAGATGATCCCGAGCTTGTTGAGCTCCGCCTTGAAGCTCGTGCCCACGGACACCGAGTCCATCACGACGTCCACCGCGACGTTGTTCAGCCGTTTCTGCTCGTTGAGCGAGATGCCGAGCTTGCCGTACATTTCGCGGAGCTTGGGGTCCACATCATCGAGGCTGCCGAGCTTCTTCGCAGTTTTGGGCGCGGAGAAGTAGATGACGTTCTGGTAGTCGATGGGCTCGTATTTGACGTTGGACCAGTGCGGCTCCTTCATCGTGGTCCAGCGGGCGAAGGCCTTGAGGCGCCAGTCGAGCAGCCATTGCGGCTCGCTTTTCTTGGCGGAGATCAGGCGGATGGTTTGCTCGTCGAGGCCGCGCGGGATGGTTTCCGCTTCGATGTCCGTGACGAATCCGTACTGATATTCCCTGTTGACCAGGGTCTCGATGCTTCCGCCCATGTGCGCTCCCGTCCAGCCATTGCGCGCGCGGTTGCGCGTCTTCAATCCTAATAGAATCTATCGGGATTAGCAATGAACGGCTGGATCCTTTGGAGACTATCTAAGCATTTACCCGATAACGACTTGCGGGCTCGGGGGGCCTCGGACTCGGCGTCCAGCACACCATCAAAGTATCTCCTCCGTTTGTGTCAGTTCCCATCCGTTCAATCCGTATTTCAATTGTTACGACTCGCCATGCGGGCACTAACACTTGGATACGGACACAAACGGAAGGGACTTTTGGAGCGACGAGCGGCGCCTAATGGTGCCGAAAGACGAAATAGATGACCAGGGCGATCGCTACGACCGCGGCGCCGATTAGAATCGGCACCAGCGGGAGCTGTTTCCGGCTGCCGCGGGCGAATTTACCATGTTCCTGGGTGATGACGCGCTGCGCGAGTTGGGTGTTCTTGCGGCTGAACGCGTCGTCCTCGTGATCCTCGAACTGCACTGGCCGGATACCCGGAGGCATCGGGTTCGCGGTGAAGGTGAAGGTCGTGTCGCCCATGATGATCTGGTCTCCCTCACGGAGGAGTCGCGGCGCAACCGTCGACTCGCCGTTCACCTTCGTTCCCGACGCTCCCATGGCGTACAGCACGAACTGCCCGCCCTCGGCGCGCACGTCCGCGTGGAAGCGGGAGACGGTCGGGTCCTTCAGGACGATCGAGCAGCCGATCTCGCGGCCGATCTGCACGACGCGGCGGCGCAGTGTGTAACCCTTCTTGGCGTCGGCGTCGATGAGGTGAGCATCGGGCGCGGATGTGACGGGCGCCGGACGCTTGGAGTCTGCGCGATCGAGGAAGATGAAGCGCGCCTGACCCGCCGCAAGAACGTCGCCGGTGGCGAGCTTCGAGCCGTCGGTGGGAACCTGCTCGCCATTCAGGACGACGATGTTTTGCGGCGATGCGGGACTGACCTGCGCGGAGCCGTTGTTGAGGGCGATGCGGAAGTGACGCGCGGCAAGGTCGTTCCCCGAGAGGCGCCAGGTAGCCTGCGAACCGCTGCCGACGATGACATCGCCGACGAGCTCGCGCGGGTTGTTTTCGAGATCCGGCTTTCCTTCCAACTCGAGAAAAGGCATCAATCGTTCTCCAACTTCATTTCGACTCGCCCGGGGAAAAGGGCGAGATTATGGTCGTTCGTACTACTCATAAAACGCCCGCCCGGCTGTGCTGGCAACATCGCTTTGATGCCGTGCGGGCGATCGCCACGCAAGATGTGGACGCGCTTGAGGATAACGGGCGCGACAGGCAACTTGCAGGGCGAGCGAAGCATACTCACTTCAGCCTTCCGGGATGTCATTGTCATCACGTGTACGAGCGGGCCGCTACGGCGTTGTTACTTTTGTCGCGCTGTGGTTGGCGGTTGCTGGTGCCGCCTGTTCACACGCGCCCGACAAGAGCGCGCACGATACTACCCGTGTGGCGGCGGAGAGTTCGGCGCCCGACAAATCGGCTGATACTGCGAGCGACACCACCGACGACTCGGATTCGACGGAAGCGCTCGACACGTCGAAGGTGACGCACATCGATGCGTCGGCCGCGGCAAACGCGCACGCGCCGGCAGTGGAGAAATTCTCGCGACTGTCGGCGCTCGCGGATTCGATCGCGGCAACGCTCGTGTTTGAGCTCAAGACGCAGCGGACCTTTCTCGCAGCCTCGCGGGCGAAGCGCGTGCTCATGGATCTGGGCCGAGTGGATGCGCCGCTCAAGACGCCGGCGCGATTGAAGGCGTACGAGGAGGCGGTGAAGGCGCTGTCGCCCGTGCGCATTGGCGACCGATTTCGATTGCACGGGGCGTGGGGGCAGGACGACGCGGTCGTGGAGTCGTACGATCAGTGGAATGGTCGCATCGTGGCGGTGCTCGCGGTGCCACCGAACGTCGACTCGCTCGCGCGTGCGAAGGCGCCGCTCACCGCGCTCGCGGTGCGCGCGGACAGCGCGATGCCGGCAGTGGTGGACACGACTTGCAAGAGCGACAGTGTGAGCACGGAGCTCGCGGCGCGACTCGTGGTGTTGCGCGACTCGCTGCTCACGGTGCTTCAGAACGACACCGTGAAGATGGCGCCGCGCCTGATGAAGCTGTTGCACGCGCAGAAGTCGCAGGCGATCGGCTGCTTCGGGAAGTGGCGCGCGATGCTGTTCGTGGCTCAATGGGCGGGTGACTACGAGTACTACCACCAGCTCGCGGTGCTCGTCGACACGGCGGGGAAGGCGACGCCGATGCGCGTGAACGATCTGCGCTTCAAGGTGCACGAAGTGTTGGGCGTGCTCGACGTGGATGGCGACAGCGTGGAGGACGTCGCGCTGCGGGGGCGGGGACCGCGCATCGGGGGGACGGTGAGATTGAGGTTGAACCCGGAGAAGAAGCGACTCGAATACGTCGCGGGAGGGTTTGCATGGGAGAGTTTCTAGCGCGTCGCGCGCTTGGGGCGGCGGCGATCGGGCTCGTCACCGCGATGCTGCTCGGCGGCTGCGATGCTACCGGCGCGTACAGCGTCATCAACTGTCGGGCTGAGTTGGCGAAGGTGCAGCAGCGGTACGGCCCGCTACCGGATTCCATCCTGAGCATGACGGAGGACAAGCTTGGCTATCTCTACGATGACGGAAGTGGGACTATCGAGTGGCATTGGGTGGACTACGACTCGAAGAGCGGCAGGTGTGTGGTGTCGGGCGAGACGCCATTTGGGAGCATTGCACGCGATTGAGCACCGCAATCGACACGATTGCCTCCTGCGTTCAGGATCTGTTCGCTGAGCGGGGCGCTACTCCCGGATGGCGGACATCGGATCCACCTTCGCTGCGCGCGCGACCGGTAGCGAGGAAGCCAGCGCAATGGTCGTGAGAAGAACTGTCAGCACCGCGATGAGCGAGATCGGATCGACCGTGCTGATGCCTACGATCTCGTGACGCAGAATGCGCGCGGCAGGAAGTCCGATCGCAAAACCAAGGACGACGCCGATCACCGTGAGCCGCACGACACCGAAGAAGACGAGTGATCGTAAGTGGCTGGCCGTCGCTCCAAGCGCGAGCCGCACGCCAAACTCGTGACGCCTCTGGCTGATCGAGAAGGAGAGTACGCCGAACAGGCCAATCGCGGCGAGTATCGCGACGGTTGCGGCGAGTACAACGACCGTCGCGGCAATGAACCGTGGTCGAGCGAGTCGGGTGGCGAGGAGCTTCTCGACGGAGACGGCCTTCGCGATTCCATACCCTTGATCCAGGCCGCGTAGGGCGTCCCGCGCGAAAGGGACGACATTCAGTGGTTCGCCCGTCGTTCGAACGGCGATGAAGGGTCCGGGTTCCGATTGATACAGCGGGATGTACACGTCTGGTTTCACGGCGAGAAAATCGTGGTACCGAGTGTCGGCGACGATCCCGACGATCGTACGCCAACGGCCAATCGTTCCATCGTTCAAGAAGCGCAGTCGCTGGCCAATCGGATTTCGTCCAGGCCACGCGCGATCCGCGAATTCCTGGCTGACGATCGCAACCTGCTCAGCTCCCGTCCTGTCACTCGTCGTGAACAAGCGGCCGTGAACCAGAGAAATTCCGAGCGTGGCGAAGTAGTCCTTCGAGGCGACGGTGAAGCCTGCTGTGGGACTCGCCAGCCCCGTGGAGAGCGACTGCCCTTCGAAGCCGTAGTGCACACTCAGTCCCGCCGTTCCGGGAACCACAGAGAAAGGAATGGCATCGGCCGGAGTCGCGTTCACCACGCCAGGCACCGTCTTCAGTCGATCCACCAAACCCTCAATGACCGCCGTATGTCTCGCCGTACTCGCGCGCTCATCCGCGCCCTTGGCGACATCGAGCTGGTCGATGTAAACGAATAGCAGCTGTTTCGTGTCGAAGCCCAATTGCAAGCGCTGGAGCCTGGCAAGGTTTCGCAGTAGCAAGCCCGCGGATGTCAGCATTACGACGGCGAGAGCGATTTGAGAAATGACGAGCCACTGGCGTACTCGAACGGTGTGCAGGCTTGCTGATTGCGATCGACTTTCCGATCGCAATGGCATCTCGAGCCTCGCGTTGGCCGCCGAGAACGCAGGTGCGAGGCCAAAGCCGATCGCTGTCAGCAGTGTCAGTAAGAGGGCGAATCCGACCGCGGCGAGATTCAGATGTACGTCGTCCCAGCGCGCTAGATCGGGTGGGGCCAGGACAACCAACGCCCTCAACAAAAATCTTGCGGCGAGAACGCCGAGTATTCCCCCAACGGCAGCAAGCACGAGATTCTCGACCATCAGCTGAGCCACAATCCGCCTCGTCGTAGCGCCGAGTGCCTTGCGCACCGCGATGTCGCGCGCGCGCGACAACCCTCGAGCGAGAAGGAGCCCGGCTACGTTCGCACACGCGACGACCAGAACCAATGCAACCGCGGCCGCAAAAAGAATTAGCGCATCACGTTGGTTTCCGACAATGACATCGTTGAAGGAATGAGCCACAACGTGTCTCGTGCCCAACGTGCCCAACACGGAAGCAGTCGACTCTCGAATGTCGGCCGTCAACTCTTGGGCTGCTTCGTCCATCCCGTCATGCGCCTTGAGACGGACGAGCGCATCCCAATAACCGTCCTCAGGCCCGACCTCATACCCGGCGAGATGCAGGTATTCGGCGTCGGAGACCCAGATGTCGGTTCCGCGTGGATAGTCGAATTCCTGCGGCGCGACCCCGACAATGGTGAGACTGCCAACGCTGAGAAGCACCTGATGCCCCACGATGTCGGCCCTCCCGCCGAACAAGGTTCGCCACGCCGAATAACTCAGCACGGCAGCGGCTCCATTGGCGCCTCTGTCATCTGTCGACTCGAGTAATCGACCCTGTTGCGGGACGGTGCCCAGCACCTGAAAGAAGTTGCCAGTCGTCGCGGTGAGTGCCAGTTGCAGAACGCGATCGCCATCGCGCGCAGCAAATGGGGCAGCCGCGAGGGCCGCCGGAACTCCCGCCACGGCTTCGATCGCATGTCCTTGCGCCTGCAGACCGGAAAGCAGACCGTAAGTGATGCCGACGTGTGGGTCCATGGAGGCCGTGTTCTGCACCGTCAACACGGCCAAGCCATCCTGGTCTCTTACCGAAAGCGGATGAAGCAGCACGTGGTTGAATGCTGCGAAGGTCGCCGCGGCGCTGCCGATCCCGAGCGACACGGTGAGGGCTACGACAAGCGAGTACCCGCGCTCGCGCCAAAGCGCCCGCAAGCTGACGCGAAGATCGGCGCGCAGATTGTCGGCCCACTCTCTGGATCGTATGCGATTCTCTCGCTTCGCGGCGGAGCGTTGCAGCGCGCTGCGCACGTTATCGACGCCGCCTCCTCCGAGCCGACGAATCGCCTCGCTTCGCGCACTCCCGGGAGCCATCCCACGTGCTACAAGATCCTCGGTTCGAGCCTCGAGATAGCTCGCGAGCTCGGCATCCGACTCGGCGCTCGCACGCGCCGCGCTTCGTACATCGAGTCGGAACAGTCGGCGCACGCCGCGACGGACTCCGTCGTTCGCCACCTGCGTGCCTTCAGCCCTGAGCGGAGCGCGCCGCCAGAACGGCGACAAGCGCCTCCGAGTACTCTGTGAGGCGCTTCGCCTCAGCGCGCAGGTGGGCGCGTCCGGCATTCGTCAGCCGGTAATAACGTGCTCGACGACCATTTTCGGTGATGCCCCACTCGGCGGCCAGAATCGCGCGCTCCTCGAGTCGATGTAACGCCTGCATCAACGCTGCGTCTTCGACGCTCAGGTGCCCGCCAGATCGATCTTCGAGCCATTTCGTGACTTCGAACGCGTGCATCGGACCCCACGACAGAGTCTTCAGCACGAGCACATCGAGGGTGCCTCTGAGGAGAGCCATGATAACTCGGCGTGTTTGGGGTAGTACCTACCCCAAGAGACTATCCTGACCGAGGTCTGTGCACAAGAGGCAGGACGAGCATCTACGGCAATGCCGACTGTCGGCTGGGTCTTCTGCAGCCTGTGCATAGGCCGCAGCGTATTCCCATTAAGGCGACCAGCAACTGCCGGTTTCTCGTAATTCATTGTGCTGCAATGCCTTGGAACGATCTCCCGATTTTAACCAGTCAGGGGTTGATTAAAATTTTAATTGAAATATTTTAAGTGCTTGGCAATGACTTAAAAAATCCAACATTCCCCTCACGGGAGCATCGATTGAAAAGCGCCGCGTTCGGCAAACGAAAGACCGGTATACTCGTGCCCATTCACGGGTCGGAGCAGACGCCGCACGCCTTCGTTCCAAATGCGCTTCCGCCCGATTGGACTTGGCCCATTGAGCTCTGGCCCTTGCTGCTCGAGGCACACAAGGCGCTCGCAAATCTCAACGGAACGGGAAAGCACCTGCCGAATCCGAATCTGATCTTGCGACCGCTTCAGCGTCGTGAGGCACAGAAGTCATCAAGCCTGGAGGGAACGTACACAGAGCCAAAGCAGCAAGCCCTCTTCGAGCTTGACCCCACATATCCTGACTCCGCTAATGATCCGGTCAATGCGCGACGAGAGGTGTTCAACTATGCCGAAGCCCTTCGCCATCAGCAGAGCCAATGCCACCAGCTCCCGGTATCGTTGCGCCTCGTCAGAGATCTCCATCGAATCCTGATGGACGGAGTTCGCGGGTCTGACAAGAATCCCGGTGAGTTCAGAATCTTGCAGAATCAAATTGGCAGGCCAGCCCGATTTGTGCCCGCGCCGCCGCAGGTGCTGCCAACGTTGCTTGGAGATCTCGAGAGCTATTTGCATGCGCCACGAACGCTCGACCCGCTCGTAGAATCATTTCTGGTTCACTATCAATTCGAAGCCATTCATCCATTCATGGATGGAAACGGAAGAGTCGGAAGGTTGTTGCTTGCGATTCTCATCGAAGAATGGTGCTCGCTGTCCGGGCAGTGGCTGTACATGAGCGCCTACTTTGACTCAAATCGGGATCGATATCTCGATCTGCTGTTCCGGGTAAGTACGCACGGAGAATGGACGGAGTGGATTGATTTCTGCCTGCGCGGTGTCGTGGAAACAGCGAAGGACACTCAGCTACGCTGCGAGACGCTCGTCGCATTGCATCGGGACTTCCATGATCGACTTCGAAAGGGCGCCGGGAGCGTGCGCCTGGCTGCGATCGTCGATGACTTGTTTGTGACTCCGATAGCCATAGCAGCGCGTGTCGCCCAGCAACACCGAGTTTCGTATCCTACTGCGCGCGCCGATCTCGATCGCTTGCACAAGGCAGCGATCATACGACCTCTGGAGGGCGCTTCGCGCATTGCCTTCTACTGTCCAAAAATATTCGAGGCGACCTACGCGGATTGAGCAAAGACGAGCAGTATTCGCAGGTCGTCGTCGACTCGGCTGGCTTTGCTCATCCGTACATAGTACAATCGGACACCATACTCGCCGACACGAACCGGTACCCCCATATTGGGGCACGCCAACGTCGGGCCATCTCGCACATGTCGAGACGATGATGCGATTCAGTCGCGAGGATTGGGCGGCACTGAGCCGATTGCTCGATGAGGCGCTCGAGATGCCCGAAGACGCGCGCGCGGCGTGGGTCGCCGAGCAGCGGGCGATCAATCCCGCCCTGGGCCTCGAGCTCGAGTCACTGCTGAACCAGGAGCCGGCCATCGACAGCGCCGACTTTCTGGGCGAGCGGCAGGCGGCCGAGCTTCCCCGGTGGACGACGCTCGCCGGCCAAACGCTCGGCGCCTACGTCATCGAGCGGCCCATCGGCCAGGGCGGCATGGGCTCCGTGTGGCTGGCGCGTCGCAACGACGGGCGATTCGAG
>JANWLO010000062.1 GCA_025450815.1 Gemmatimonadaceae bacterium | reverse complement strand
CTGGACTTGCCGCGATGCTCCAGATCAGGCGATCGAGCTTGGGACGGCCACGATGAAATGTGCTGTCTGCGTCGAGCTCGATCGTGCTCCCACTCACCCATCTCGCGAAACGATACGGACCACTGCCCACCGGCTTGCGACCGAAGGGCGAATTCTTGAGCGCGGAGTCAGGGGTCGACTGTAGCAGATGCGCGGGGATGATGCGTACCTGCGAGCCGGCGTTGAAGAACTGCTCAGGCGAGCGCGCGTGGTACCAGAACACGGGCGTCAGGCTGTCGCGCGCCGTGACCGAATCGATTCCCACCAGCAGCGGACCAATCGGCGAGCCGACGTCCTTCGAGATGTTTACGCGATAACTGTAGATCACATCCGCGGCGCGCACTGGGACGCCGTCGTGCCAGTGCGCTCGCGGGTCGAGGTGGAACGCGATCGAGAGCGAATCGGGCGCCCAGCTCCACGAGTCCGCGAGCGAGGGACGAAATCCGGCATCGCCGATCGTGTTGAGCGAATCCCCCGGCTCGACGAGCTTCTCGAAGAGCAGCGAGCCAACCTGCGATGCGGTCTCGTTGGTCGTGAGAGCCGGAATCAGATTGTCCGCATCTGCGGGCGACGTCATCACGAGCGCCGAGGAGCGTGCAGCTGCGCTCGAGCGTCCATCGCCACGACAGGCGGCGAAGAACAGGAGGGCGATCGCGGGAATCGAGTGGGAGATGCGCATGGCGTGCTCTGAAGCTAAGGCGTGTCCGGGCCGTCGAGCGACGGCGCAGCCCCGAAAATATTCGCCGCCGCGAAGAGGACGAAATCCTCTTCGACAAAGACGACCGATTGCCGCGGACGATTCACATTCCGCCTGCGGGCGGGTCACTCGCCGGTATGCTCCCGATACTCCGCCGGGCCCAGCAGCTCGTCGCGTTCGGCCAGTGATCGTGGACGCAGTCGGACGAGCCACCCTTCTCCGTAGGGATCGGAGTTGACGAGCGCCGGCTCTTTCGCCAGTCGCGGATTAATCGCCAGGATCGTCCCGCCCAGGGGCGAGAAGAGCTCCGTGACCGCTTTTATCGCCTCGATGGTGCCGAACACGTCGAGGCGGGCGAACTTCTCGTCGAGCGTGGGGAGCTCGACGAACACCATGTCGCCGAGCTCCTGTTGTGCGTAGTCGGTCACGCCGATCGGTGCAGCGTCGTCCGTCCAGGCGACCCCGAGATGCTCCTCGGAGTAGAGGAGCTCATCGGGCACGAGCGTCACCGGGCGATCAGCGTTGAGAGTGCAACGCGCGCCAGACGGCGACGACGCGCTCCTCGAGGGTAGCAAGATCGACATCGTTCACGATGACGAAGTCGGCGCGTGCGCGCTTGAGCTCTGCGGGCATCTGCGCGGCGATCATGTTCATCGCCTCGGTGTGGCTCAGGCCGCGGTCGCGCATGAGACGCTCGAGGCGAAGCGGTCGCGGCGCGTCCACCAACACGATGCGATCAAAGTCGTCGACGAGGCGGCGCTCGAAGAGGAGCGGAATGTCGCAGACGAGCGTTTCGTCGCCGCGCTCGCGCGCTTCGCTCACGAGCCGCTCGCGCAGCCGCGAGACCTCGGGATGGACGATCGCGTTCAGCGCCTCGAGCTCGGCGGGCTCCTGGAAGACGAGCTGGCGCAGCGCGGCGCGATCGAGACCGCCGTCGGGCGTCAGGATGTCGTCGCCCCAGCGCTCGACGATTGCGCGATGGCCGGCGCTGCCCACCGCCACCGCGTCGCGCGCGAGCGCGTCGGCATCAATGATCGTCGCCCCGCGCGCCGCGAGCATGCGCGCGACCGTGGATTTTCCGGCGGCAATATTACCCGTGAGTCCGATTAGAAGCATGCGCTCACGATAGGCAGGGGCGGCCTGCCTACGCAATAGGACAAATCACAACAGTGGGACTTGATCCTCGTCGCGCCGCGGTAGCTCGTGACAATGCCTGCAGCGGGCCTCGTACGACTGTCGGCCACCAATCATGATTATGGGGGAGTCGTAGCGGGCTGGGCGGCCGTCCAGCAGCCGCTGGTTGCGGCTCGCGGGGCCCCCGCAGACCACACAAATGGCGTGGAGCTTATCGACGAGGTCGGCAACCGCCATCAGCTGCGGCATTGGGCCGAAGGGCTCGCCTCGGAAGTCGGTGTCGGTGCCGGCGAGGATGACGCGCGCGCCGCGAGCTGCGAGGGTGCCGACCAGCGAGATGATTCCCGCGTCGAGGAACTGAGCCTCATCAATGGCGATGACGTGCGCGTCCTCGCGCAGGCTCTGCGCGATCTGCAGCGACGAATCGACGGGCACCGCCTCTACGGTTCGTCCGTCGTGGCTCGAGATGGAGAACACGCCGCCGTACCGATCATCGAGATGCGACTTGAAGATCTGAACGTTCTTTTTCGCAATGATCGATCGGCGCACGCGGCGAATGAGCTCTTCGCTTTTGCCGCTGAACATGACTCCGGCGATGACTTCGACCCACCCCCGTCGCGCCCCGAAAAAAACCGGGTCCATCGCCGCCTACGACGGGCGGCGCGACCGGGGAGGCGCGTCGCGCCGCGGCGCGTCCCGCCTGGGCCCCGACGACCGATCGCCGCGCGACGGTGCCGAGCCGCGATCGGATCGCGGCCGCGACGGCGCGCGCTCTCCGCGATCCGTGCGGCTTGCGGGTCGATCGTTGTCGACGCGCATCGTCAGCCGTTTCCCGCGAACCGTAATGCCGTTCATCTTCTCGGCCACCTGTTCGGCGACCGGCGTCGAGATCTCGACAATCGAGTGCGTATCGCGCAGCTCGATCTTTCCGATCTGGTCGGAGCTGATACCCGACTCGTTCGCGATGCTGCCCACGAGATCGCGCGGCGTCATCCCGTCGCTCTTGCCGGCGTTGACGAACAGGCGGCTCATGGCGCCGCGCGATGCGGGAGTGCGCGACGGTGCGCCACGCGGAGCGCCGCGAGGCGATGCACCGCGTGCGCCGCGATCCGGGCGCTCGCCGCGGTCGCTACGTGCCGGGCGATCGCCGCGTTCGCTGCGTGGCGCGCGCTCGCCGCGCTCCGGTCGCTCGCCGCTCTCGGCCGGCGGCGCGGGTGCGGCCGTCGCGGAGGGCGCACGCTCGGCGGGCGCCGACTCGCGCTTCTCGCGTTCGCGCTCCAGCAGCCGCAGCGCGGCCGCCGCTATCTCCACGCCATCGAACTCTGTGAGAAGCGGCTCGAGCGCGATCAGCTCGCGCGCGTTGACGCCGCCCGCCAGCGACGCGCGCAGCTCGTCTCGGACCTTCTCATCCCTGGACCGCGCACGGGCGCCTGGACCCGAGAGCACGAATGGCGTCACGCGCCCGCCGCCAGCCAACACTCGCAGTGCCGGAATCTGGCGCGCGGTCGCGAGCGCGATCGTCGACGTGCCATCTCCCGCGAGCGTCTGCAGCGCCTCCGCGGAGAGCGGCGACTCGTAGAGCACGAGCAGCGACACGTTCTCCACCGGGTCGCCGCGCGTGATGACGATCGACGGCTCGTCGTCGCTGATGCCGAGCGCGCGAAGCGTGGCAGCAACCTCATTCGCGGCCTCGTCGGAGCGTGCGTATACGGCCGCGCGCTCCGGATCCGTGTCGTCGAGCAACCGCCTGAGCGCCGTGCGGCGAGCCTGCGGCGCGATCGCGACGTACCGCAAATCCACCATCATCCCCTCGACGACGGGCGAAACGTTGCTGCGTCGAGCGCGCCGTGCGTACCGCTCGGCGAGCGCTTCCACGGCGGCCGTGAGATGCGACGCGACGATCACGCGCGCGGCGTCCTTCGGCACTTCGGCCATCACGGCCTCGAGCGGCTCACCGGCCGCGTCGCTCATGACGTCGGCCCATGCGAGCACCAGCGTGCTCAGGGTGTCGAGCTTGATCGCGGAGCCGCGAATGAGCTCGAGAATGTCCGAGGGTGTACCGGCGATAACCGTTGCGGGCCGCAGGCGCTGCAGGCGCATCGCGCGCCGCCACGCGGTAACGGGAAGCACGCGCGCGGGAGTGCCGGTGCGAGCGCGCGTCGCCGCTTCGGCGATGAGAACCGCTGTTTCGGCATCGGGGGTGAGAATGAGCAGCTGCGTGTCCTCGCTCTCTGGATCGAGGCGCTCGAGCGCCGGCTCCATGAACTGCGACACGGCGGCCGCGTCGTGCGGCAACACGTAAAGGACGTTCTGATTGCGTGCGACCGCCGGCCGCTCTTCCTGCTCATGCTCCACCCAAACCCCCGATTTTCAATGGCGCGGCAACGTGCCGACAACTAAAATATAGTCTGAAACCCCCACTCACTCCAGTCGCACGAGCTTCGCCGTGACAGAAACCACGACGTCGCGCGCGTTCACGCCCTCGGCGAACGTCGCGTTCCTGAAAGAATCCGCCACCATCGCCGTCTCCGCGCGCGCGCGCGCGCTCAAGGCGCAGGGCCGCAAGGTGATCGACCTCGGCGCCGGAGAGCCGGACTTCGACACGCCGGAGTTCATCCGGCGCGCGGGCCAGCGCGCCATCGATGCGGGGGCCACCAAGTACACGGCGACGGAAGGAATCATGCCGCTGCGCGAGGCGATCGCCTCGCAGACCAGCGCGCGATGGAAGGGCGCGCCTATCACGGCGGGAGAGGTCGTCGTGTCGAGCGGCTCGAAGCAGTCGTTGTTCAACGCGTGCTTCACGCTGTTCGGCGAGGGGGATGAGGTGCTGATCCCGACGCCGAGCTGGACGAGCTACTACGAGATGGTGGCGCTGAGCAGAGCGACCGCGGTTCCGGTGATGGGCGATGCGACGCGCGGACTCAAGGTGACGGCGGCGCTTCTTGAGGCCTCGGCCACGGCGCGGACGCGCGGGCTGATGCTAAACTCGCCGTGCAATCCCACCGGCGCGGTATACAGCGCGGATGAGCTGCGCGACATTCTCGATCTTGCCGACGAGCGGGACTGGTGGGTGCTGAGCGACGAGATCTATCGACGCATCTCGTACACCGGACCCCCGGCATCGGTGCTCGATCTCGCGCCGCGCCGCGACCGGCTCATCGTGATCGACGGCGTAGCGAAGGCCTACGCGATGACGGGGTGGCGCATTGGCTGGGCGGTGTCGCCCAAGGCCGTCAGCGCCGCGATGGGTGCACTGCAGTCGCACACGACGTCGAACGCCGCGGCGGTGTCACAGCATGCGGCGCTCGCGGCACTCACCGACACGGCCGCCGCTGAGACCGCGATCACGAAAATGGTGGCGGAGTTCCAGGGCCGGCGCGACGCAGTGGTGCGCGAGATGCGCGCGGCGCCGGGGCTCGAGTTCGTCTTTCCGGAGGGCGCATTCTATCTGTACGCCAGGGTTGCGACTCCGCGCGGCGGCGACGGGACGGCATTCGCGGCGGCGCTGCTGGAGCAGCGCGAGATCGCGGTGGTGCCCGGGGCGGCGTTCTTCACGCCGGATTGGGTGCGAGTGTCGTACGCGGCGCCGCGCGAGCAGGTCATCGCGGGGGTGAGGGCGATGGTGGAGCTGTACGCTTCGTTTGCGGGGTAGGCTGCCATTTACGCATCGCGATGCGTTGCGCGCACCACGATGCGGAAAAGTGAGCTCAAGCTATAAGAAATGAGCCGGTAGCTGGGAGAATTGAGCCCGCGCCGATTGATTGCGACGCACCTTGGCGCGGGCTCACCGCTCAGTGCTCTAGACTCACAGCTTATTGCTTGGGCCCGCCGTACACATCGCGACGCGCGCACGCCTCGCCATGCCCGCGCTATTCAGCCCTACGTTCGTCGAGACACCAATTCGCCCGCGTCCGGTAGATCTCCTGCCATTTGTGCTCGCGCCAGCCGAGCATCGAGAGGAAGGTGTCGCCGCCGAACTGCCATCCCTGAAGTACGATCTCGTCGATACCATCGCCGTCGACATCGAGGTGGTCGAAGTACCGGCGGAAGGCCGCGGCCGCGAGCGGCCCGTTGATGCGGTGCGAGAACGTCGCGCGATAGGTGCCGGATGAATCCTTGTCCGCGATGACGACCAGGTGCGTGGTGCGCGTGGCGACCGACGTCGGATGGGCGGCGTTGACGTCGATGTAAGACGCGATGATCGTCGGAGCTGGGCCAACGCCGGTGTAGAAGGCCATCGCGCGAAAGTTCAGCGAGTCGAGCTTCTCGGGATTGATGCCTACCGACTTCGCGACATCGCGCGCGACAGTACGGGCGATGTGATTCACGGAATCCTGCGAGAGCGTCGAGCCCAGTCGCGGTTTGCCGAGCGACACGTTGGAGGCGAGGAACTCGAGTGTGAAGTCGGAGGCGAGTCGTCCATTCACGCGCACGCTCGCCATCGGAGTGAGCGTCGCGCACCCCGGCAGGGAGTAGAGCGCGTCGCCAGTGTCGCTCCACATGCCGCGCTTCACCTCGACGGTGCCGTTGATGACGCCGTTCTGGTAGAGCGAGTAGCTGCTCCCCGCGCGCTGATACGCCTCGTCGAAGCGGCGCCATCCCGCGGTCGTGAGTCGAATCGGCTTGAGCTCGCCGCCCGCGATCGCGGCGATCGGAACCATGCGCGGATCGCTGCTCTCGCCGAACACCTCGAAGAGCAGCGCCGGCTTTTTGGAGAGGTCGAGCTCCTCGCCAGGCGCGAGATGCGGTGGGCCGGCCGCCTGGCCTGCGCGCACGAACTCTTTCGCCTTGTCACATCCTGTAGCGACCGTTAGGATGGTCGCGAGCGCCACGAGTTTGCGAATCACAGCGGAGTGATAGAGGGAGCGATGGACGGCGTGCGCAGTGCGGACGGGACCACCGGGGTTCGTGCGATTGCGGCGGACCCGGAGGCGCCGCCAGGCGCTTCCGGAACGCTCCGCAGCGTACACGCCGCGCAGCGCCACCTGCTTCGTACGATCCCCAACGTGCGAGCGGCCACCGGAGGCGGTCTGCCGCTCGAGCGCCAGCAGCGGGACATGGAGCTCCCGCATGTGATAGACGCGGCGGGCGCGGAGGATGCAACTTTGCGCGCGCGAGCGGTGCCCGGAGCGCCAGTGCCGGCCTTTCGGGCCTTCCTGGACGGCACCCAGCGGAGCGAGGTTGTGGGGTGGTGCGGCTCCCTCCCGCTCGTTTACGGCAGCGCCGGCGCAGTCGTGCGCGAGCGCCTCGATCGCCGACTCACGACGTGGGAGCGCCCGCTAGTGCAGCACCGCATCTACGCGCCTCTCGCCTACGCCCCGCGCGCGGAGCTCGAAGCGGCGTTGAGTGGCATGCTCGAGGACACCACGAAGCCCTCCGCCGATGGCACGATCGTGCCGCCGCACCCAACGCTCCTCCTCGAGCGCGCGACGCTCGCGGTGTCGCGGAACCGCGAGCTGCTCGAGATCGCGCTGGCCGAGCGCTGGTGCGCGTCGCGCGAGGAGCCGATCATGATCGACGGCGGAATTGGGGCGAGCGAAGTGGTTGCGCAGTCCGCGTGCGCGGTTGGCGTGGTGAAGAGCCATCGCACGTTGTACGCGGAGGGTGACGCGTTGAGCATCGTGCTCGCGCTCCGTCGCGGCGAGCGGTCGAGCGTGATCCGGATCGCGCCGCGCGGACGCAGCGAGGTGCTGAGCTGGTATCTCCGGCTGCGCGATACGTCGGGACACGACGCGCTTTGGGGGCTGGTGCGCGCGGAAATGTGCGTGACGGTGCAACCGCGCGTGACGGAGCGCGCGGATGAGATCTCGCGTTGGCTGCTCGCGGAATCGTCGCCGCTCGCCGCTCCCGACCCGCGATGGGACCGCATGGCGTACGGCATCCGAAGCGCGGAGGAGTTTCTGCGCGCCACCAACAATTAGTGATCGCATTCGAGGCACCATGACCGCACCGCTCGGACTCGTCGTCGCCACGGAACGGACGCCGAATACGCCGCATCAGTTCCAGTTCTGGACGGCGATCGACTCTCCTGTCGGAATCGGCACGATAGTACGCGTCGACGGACGCCAGCCGGTGGAGGGACACATCCCGCAGGTGTACGGCGTCGTCACGGAGGGATTCAGCTACACCGATCTCGCGTCGCCGCTGTTCGACGTGCTCGGGCACGATGGCGATCCTGGGCAGAGCGCGTTCGCACCCACAGAGCGCGCCGAGGTTCGCCTCTACATCGCGGCGGTTCTGCGCCACGTGCCCGAGGAACCGCTGCAGCCGGTGCCGATGGGCGAGGTGTTCCTCGCCACCGAGGCCGACGTCGCGATTGCGCTGCGCATGGACAGCTATCTGCGCGAAGACGCGAACACGGGAATCCCCATCGGCCTCTATCGCTCCGGCGGCATGGACTCGGCAATCTATCTCGACGCGGAGTTTCTGGTGGGGCCGGAGGCGGCACACCTTAACATCACCGGAGTTTCCGGGCTCGCGACGAAGACGAGTGCGGTGGAGTGGCTGCTCGCGTCGCTCTTCGCGCACTTTCCGGTGAGCAAGGGGTCGGTGGCTGCGGTGTGCTTCAACGTGAAGGGACCCGATCTCTGCTTTCTCGATCTGCCCGCAGAGCTAGAGGCGGAAGACCGCGCGATGTACGAAACGCTCGACGTTCCCTGCGAGCCGTTTCGGAACGTTCGCTACTTCGCGCCGTTCAAGGCGGACAACGTTTCGCTCAACACGCTGCGCTCGAACGAGGAGCTGCTCGCGAACGTGCAGCCGCTTACCTGGGGGCTCAGAGAAGTTCTCCAATTCGCGGAAGTGCTGCTCAATCGCGACGATGTGGATGCGAAGGCGGATGCGCTCATCGATTTCATCAAGGAGCGCGTACTCGACCGGGACTTCGAGGATCGCGTGCTCAAGGAGCCGCACCGCGTGCGCTCATTCGCGGATCTCGAGGCGTGGTTCCGCGACCTGCTGAGCGGTCTCGAGGACCGTGGCGACGAGCACTGGCGAACGCATCACGTCGCCACGATCCGAAAGGTCCGCAACCGGCTGACGAACATATCGACGCGGTGCGCCGGGCTCGTGACAAACGACGGCCATACGAGCGATCTGCCGTGGGGGGACTTCGCGGACCGCGCGGTGTACGTAGTGGACGTCGCGCTCGCGGAAGAGGATGCGCAGGACCTCATCTTCGCGCGGATCGTCTCGAAGTTGCGAGAGCACCTCGAGCGGCGCGATCTCGGTGTTACGCACGTGGTCGTGTTCGTGGACGAGCTCAACAAGTACGCTCCTGCGGACGGACCGGAGACGTACGTGCGGAAGATGCTGCTCGACATCGCTGAGCGCGGGCGCTACCTGGGTCTCGTGCTCTTCAGCGCGCAGCAATTTCGCTCGCAGGTGCACCGCCGCGTGGTGGGGAACGCGGGGACGGCGCTGTACGGACGCATGGATGGGGATGAGCTGGCGACGCCGGGTTACGCAGTGCTCAGCGCTGCCACGCGTACGAAGCTCGCAACGTTGTCGAAAGGACAGCTGATGGTAAGGCACCCGCACTTCACACAACCGATCTTCATTTCCTTCCCTCGCCCCGCCGTGATGCGCGGCCGCGACGGCATGGAGCGGTATCCGCAAGCGAAGGACGTGCCGCTCGACGTCGGCGTGCTGCGCCAGCTGCGCCGCTTCGATCCGTCGCTCACGCTCGCATGGGTGCAGGACGTCATCGGACTGTACGAGGACGACGACGTGCTGCGTGCACTCCATGCGACGCTCGCGCACGCGCCCGACAACGCCGGCGCGTACTTCCGGGCGCAGTTCAGGAAGATCGTTGGCGCGTCTGTCGCGCCTGCGCCCGCGCGCACTCCACTGCGCGCTCTCCCGGACGATGATCCCTACGCGATCTGAGCCGGCGTGCCGCCGGCTCGGTGTCGAACTTTGCCTTGCCATCGGGCTCGCGGCGGCTGCGTCGCTTCCGGTGCACGCACAGATGGTGATGCTGCGCATCCAGCCGCATCTGGGAGACACGATGTACACGACGTTCGTGCAGGACGTCGAGATGATCGGCACTCGCAACGTGCACTCCGTGGACACGACGATGACGTCGCGGATGAACATCGTCATCCTGTCGCACTCGCTCGTGCAGGCGAGCGATGCGCGTGGAACGACGGTACTCGCGATCACGGACTCGGTCGCGATGATGGGACACGGCACCGGAGCCGGTGCGCCGACGGAAACGCTTCGGCGCGCGATGCAGGGTCGACAGGCGCGGCTGCAGATATCCCCGGACGGCTCGGCGACCCTGGTCGCGGCATCGGACGAGGTCACGCCGGAGGTGGAGGCGGTTTACTCCGGCATGCCCGCCACGCTGCCTGAGAAATCGGTGGCGCTCCACGGCTCGTGGGAGCGCAATACGTACATCCCGATCAGCCAGCAGACCGATTCCACTCACGCGGCGATGCTGCACACAACTTATCGTCTCGATTCGCTCTCCGCGGACGGAGCGCTCGCGTATATCTCGATCAAGGGCACCATCTCGCGCGACAGCGCGGCATCGATGCTCTCCGATGGACTTCGCGTGTCGTCCGCGGGGACGGTGATCGGCAGGATGAGCATGAACCGGAAACGCGGATGGTGGGTGGAGTCTCAGCTCACGATCTCGATTCGCAGCGTCGTGACGCCGATGGCGGACCCGAGCGCCGCGATGCGCGTGCAGACGCGAATCACGCAGTCAATGCGGACCACAATCTCGCCGTAGCCGTCGTTTCCCCGCCACTTTGGCTATCCTCAAGCCCGTAGCGGGTTTAGAGCTCGAACGCTAAATTTCCCGCGTGCGCCTAGTACACCTCGCCGACCTCCATTTGGGCTTCCGGCAGTACCATCGGCTCACGCCAACCGGAATCAATCAGCGTGAAGCGGACGTAGCGCACGCCTTTCGCCGCGCTATCGATCATGTCATCACGCTGGCCCCCGACATCGTCGTGATCGCCGGCGACGTGTTCCACACCGTGCGCCCGATGAACCCGGCGATCATCGACGCGTTCACGCAGTTCGCGCGACTCACGGCATCACTCCCCGACACGATCGTCGTGATGGTCGCGGGGAATCACGACCGCCCGCGCGCCACGGAGACCGGGTGCATCCTCAAGCTTTTCGCGAAGCTCGGCATTCACGTCGTGGTCGACGAGCCCAGGCGAATAGCCTTTCCGGATCGAGATCTCTCGATTCTCGCGGTGCCGGATCTCACGGGTCCGCGCCCGGAGCTCTCGCCCGATCCCACAGCGCTACACAACGTGCTCGTGATGCACGGCGAGGTCGAAGGCGTGTTGCCGCACGGAGGCGGAGATCGCGCGGCGATGGAGATTCCGCGTTCCGCACTCGCCGCATCGCGCTGGAGCTACATCGCGCTGGGCCACTATCACGTGCACCAGCGCATCGAGGACAACGCGTACTACTCGGGATCGCTCGAATACACGAGCACCGATCCCTGGGGCGAGCTCGATGAGGAAGCGCGGCTCGGACTGCCCGGCAAAGGATTCATCGAGTTCGATCTCGACGATGGCGAGCACACCTTCCATCACATTCCGGCCAGTCGCACTCTCGTTAGTCTCTCGCCAATCGCTGCCCGCGGGCTCTCGGCTGCGGAGCTCGATGTCATGATTCGCGATCGCTGCACCGGCTGCGACGGCGGCATCGAAGAGAAGATCGTTCGCCTCGTCGTGCGCGATGTGCCGCGGCACATCGTCCGCGAGCTCGATAGCCGCGCGCTGCGCGAGCTCAAGCGGCGCGCGATGCACTTCCAGCTCGACACTCGTCGCCCCGACGCGATGCGCCCCAGCGGTGCGGCGAGCGGACGGCGTCCGACGCTCGTGGAAACGGTGACGGCGTATCTGCAGAAGCGCCAGCTCGACGCCGACCTCGATCGCGCCGCGCTCGTGCACCTCGGACTCGAGTATCTCAAGCAGGCGGACGACGTCGACGCGGCCGCCGCCGCGTCGCCGAGGGAGTAGCGTGCGCCTCAACAGTGTGGCGCTGACGAACTTCCGGCAGCACGCCGACACGCGGATCGATTTCGATTCGGGGCTCACGGGAGTGATCGGTCCGAACGGATCGGGGAAGACGACGATCCTCGAGGCGATCGCGTGGGCGATCTACGGCACTAGCGCCGCGCGCGGCACGCGCGAATCGATTCGCCACAATCGCGCTGGCGCGCGTGCGACCGTGCGGGTAGAGCTCGACTTCGACCTCGGCGGCCACCGGTATCGCGTGGTGCGCGGGCTCACGAGCGCGGAGCTCTATCTCGACGGCGGATCGGCGCCGATCGCGAGCTCGATCAGCGGCGTGAGCGAGCTGCTCACGCGCAGGCTCGGAATGACGCGCGAGGAATTTTTCAATACGTATTTCACGGGGCAGAAGGAGCTGAGCGAGATGTCGGCGATGGGGCCGTCGGAGCGCGCGCAGTTCCTGTCGCACGTGCTTGGCTACGAGCGGCTCAGAAGCGCGCAACAGCTCGAGCGCACGCGCAAGAACGCGCTCGTTGCGCAAATCGGCGGCATTCGCCAGGGGATGCCGGATGCGGCGATCGTGGAGCAGCAGCTCGCAGAGGCGGAACGACGCCTGGCGGGTGCGCGACAGCAGAGCGAATCGGCGCGCGCGCGACATGCCGCGGCGGCGTCGGCGCTCGCGGGGATCGCGCCGCGGTGGGAGCGCGTGCAGCGCGAGCGCGAGCAGCTGGTCGCAGTTGTATCCGAGTTGCGCGTGGCGGAGGAGGAGGAGCGGTCGATCTCGCGCGACACGACGCGGCTGGCGCGTGATCTCGAGGAGATCGCGGCGTCGCGCGCGGAGCGCACGGAGCTGCTGCGCGAGCTCGATTCCTACGGCGAGCTTCACGCGGAGTTCCAGCGGCTCGAGGTGCTGGCGCGCGAGGAGGGAAGACGACAGGCGCTGATAGAGACCGGCCAGGCGCTCACGGACGAGTTGAACAAGCTTCGCGCGCGCCGGCAGAAGGTGGAGACGGCGCCCAAGCTCGACCTCGAGGTGAGCGCGGCGCTGGAAGAGCGGCGCGAGGAACTCGAATTGGTGGATGGCCAGCTCGAGGCGCGCCGCACCGAATGGGTGCGCGACCGGCAGGAGGCGGAGACGAAGCGGCAGGCGCTGCGCGATCAGTACGCGGAGTTGAAGCAGCAGCGCGAGCGACTGGCCGAGGCGGGGGAGGAGGGATTCTGCCCCACGTGTACGCGCCCGCTCGGTGTGCAGTTGCGTGGCGTGCTCGAGATGCTGGACGCGCAGATGGAGACCGTGCGCGTCGACGGGAATTACTACAAGCAGCGGCTCGAGCAGCTGCTCGACATGCCGGAAGATGTGAAGGCGCTGGACGAGCGGCGACGCGCGCTGTTCCTGGAGGTAGCGAACCTCGAGCGGCGGATGATGAAAGTGCAGCTGGCGGTGCAGGAGCTGTCGCAGCTGGGCGGCGACATCGCGGCGAAGGAGGAGCGCGAGGCCGTGCTCGCGCGCGACCTCGAGGCGATTCCGGCGGGCTACGATGCGCGTCGCCACGAGCTCGTGCG
>JANWLO010000061.1 GCA_025450815.1 Gemmatimonadaceae bacterium | reverse complement strand
TCGTGGATTGCGCGCACCACGATCGGACGGTCGAAGAGTGGACGCTTTTTCGAGGTCATCTCAGAACACCCTCCCGGCCGCCATCGACAGCTGTTCGACGACGGGGCCGAGTGCGAGTGCCGGAAAGAAGGTAAGGGCGCCGACGATGAGGATCACGCCGATGAGCAGCGTGACGAACAGCGGGCCGGTGACCGGGAACGTGCCGGCGCTGGCGGGCGCGATCTTCTTGCTCGAAAGGAATCCGCCGAGCGCGATCATCGGCACGAAGAGCGCGAAGCGGCCGAAGAGCATCGTCGCGCCGAGCATCGTGTTGTAGAAGTACGTGGTGCCCGTGAGGCCGGCGAACGCGCTGCCGTTGTTGCCGGCGGCCGACGTGTACGCGTACAGAATCTCTGACAGGCCGTGCGGGCCGGCGTTGTTGAGCCCTGCTAGTCCGGCCGGCAAGATCACGCTCACCGCCGTTCCGAGCAGGATGAGCGCGGGGAAGGCGAGCACGTAGAGCATCGCCATCTGCACCTCGGGCGCCTGGATCTTCTTGCCGAGATACTCGGGCGTTCGTCCGACCATGAGGCCTGCGATGAACACGGTGAGCACCACCATGATCAGCATCCCGTAAAGTCCGGATCCGACGCCGCCGAAGATGAGCTCACCAAGCTGGATGTTCAGGAGAGGCACCATCCCGCCAATCGGTGTGAACGAGTCGTGCATCGCATTCACGGCGCCGCACGAGGCATCGGTCGTGACCGTGGCATAGAGCGCGGAGTTGGCGATGCCGAAGCGCACCTCCTTGCCCTCCATGTTGCCGCCGGGATTGCCCTCGCTCGTCGCGACGTTCACCCCCCGCGCCGCGTGCAGTGGATTGCCGCGCGCTTCGGCGCGATACGCGATGAGCGTTCCCGCGAAAAAGAGCACGAACATCGCGGACCAGAGCGCCCAGCCGTGGCGCGCGTTCTTCACCATGCGCCCGTACGTCCACGTGATCCCGGCGGGGATCGCGAAGATCGCGAGCATCGACAGCAGATTGGTGAGCGGCGTCGGATTCTCGAAGGGATGGGCGGCGTTCGCGTTGAAGAAGCCGCCGCCGTTGGTGCCGAGCTGTTTGATTGCCTCCTGGCTCGCCACGGGCCCCATCGCGATCACCTGCTTCGCTCCCTCCAGCGTGTTCGCCGTGACGTACGCGCTGAAGTTCTGGATTACGCCCTGCTGCACGAGAACCAGCGCGAGCACAATCGAGAGCGGAAGGAAGAGGTAAAGCGTGCCGCGCACGAGATCGACCCAGAAGTTGCCAAGCCTTCCGGCGGAGCGACGCGCGATTCCACGCGCGAGCGCGATCGCGCCGCACATGCCCACCGCCGCCGACATGAAGTTGTGATACGCGAGCTGCGTCATCTGCGAGAAATACGACATCGTCGTCTCGCCCACGTACGACTGCCAATTCGTGTTCGTCGTGAACGACGCCGACGTCTCGAACGACTGACGAGCCGTCACAGCGGCGAGATGCTGCGGATTGAGCGGCAGCGCGTGCTGCAGCCGCAGCGCCAGATACGTGAGCAGCATAGTCGCGGCGCTGAAGATCAGCAGGCTCGCGGCGTAGCGCGTCCAGTGCTGATCCTCCGTGCGGTCCACGCCCCCCACGCGGTAGATGATGTGCTCCACGGGGCGCAGCCACTGCATCGTGCCGTCGTACACGCGCAGGATGTACGCGCCCACCGGTCGCGTGAGCGCAAGCACGAGCAGCGAGAAGATCGCGATCTGCAACCAGCCGTTGACGGTCATGCTAGAACCGCTCCGGCCGCAGCAGCGAGTACACCAGGTACACGAGAACCGCTGCCGCGATGAGCGCGGCGATCCACGAATCAGTCATGCGCTCTCCTCGGCTGCCGCATCCGCGTCGCGGCCGAGCGACTGGCAGCCGGCGACGTACGCGAACATGAGCGCGAAGAAGGCAATCGTGCCGGTGATGTAGAGCAGGTCGTACATGCGTCCCTCCGTCGAGTACGTGAGGAGGGTATCGCGTCCGGCATTAACGCGGCATGAAAATCCGCGCGCGGAGGGATGAAAATGTCGTTAAGATCGTTTTGGTGGTACGACTAGCCCGAGCAGCGGTTGCGAAAGGGGTTCGCAACTGCCTAACAGGGTGCTGAAAAACCAGGAACTGCTCGACACAGAGGCACAGAGGTGAACTGAGAGACGCGGAGGAGTAGGACTTAAGTCTTCCATGGCGGAGTTTCCTCCCGCTCTTCCTCTGTGCCTCTCCGTTTCCTCTGTGCCTCTGTGTCCCTCTTTTGTCCTTTTCTTCCTTTTTCAGCAACCTGCTAATGCAAGTCGTAACAATTGCGCCTCAGTCTCTCAATTGTTCTTATCCGTTTTCGTCCGGTCGATCCGTTCACTCCGTTTTCATATTGTTATCGCCAGCCCGAGCGGCAGTCGCGAAGCTGGCCGGCTGTTACGCATATTCGAGCGCCGGTGGCGACGCGCTAGGCAGCGTGAGTGTGAACACGCTTCCGCCTCCGGAGCGCGGCGCGTAGAGCACCGTGCCGTCCTGCGCTTCCGCGAGCCCGCGCGCGATCGCGAGTCCCAGCCCCGCGCCGCCGGCGTCGGGCCGCGTGCCCGCCGGCCGATAGAACGGCTCGAACACGAGCGCTTCCTCGCCCCGCGGAATTCCAGCTCCGCGGTCCGCTATTTCGAAGAGCAGGAGATCGTCGCGCTGCGATACCGAGAGCTCTACCACCGAATCAACCGGCGAATACTTGAGCGCATTCTCGATGATGTTCACGACCACGCGCACCGACTGCACGAGGTCGAAGCGCCCAAGAAGCAGTGGTGCTCCTTCGGCCACGACCACGCGCAGCTCGCGCGCCTGGAGTAGGCCACCGAGCCGTTGCCGCGCCGCGTCCACCAGCTCCTCCGCTGCGTTGATCTCGATGCGGAGAGCTATCGCGTTCGCCGAGATGCGCGAGAGATCGAGGAGGTCGCCGACGAAGCGCGACATCCGGTCTGCCTCTTCCTCAATCGAGCGTGCGTCCGCGTCTCCACCCAGCGCGAGCCGTTGCGCGAGCGCCTTGATGGTCGTGAGCGGTGTGCGCAGATCATGAGACACGGTGGCTATTAGCGCCGTCTTGAGCTCGTCCGCCTGGCGAAATGCCTCCGCGCGCTCCGCCTGCGCCACGAGCCGCACGCGCTCGACACCAAGCGCCGCGTAGTACGACAGCGCGCGGAGAAACTCGCGCTGTTCCGCACCGATCTCTATGTGCGATCCGTTCACCACGCGCAGCACGCCCACCGCGCGGCCGCGCGCCAGCAGCGGTACCATCAACACTCGCACGTCGCCCTGCGACAGCCACGGATCCTTCTGCGATTCCCACCCCTCCGATCCCACCTGCGCCGTGTGGTCGCCGCGCAGCACCGCCGGCAGTCCGCGTTCCGCGACCCACGCCGCGAGCCCGGCGGCCGCCTCGTCGAATTGCGATGTGTCCAACAAGCCCGCGCGAGCGAGCACCGCTCCGTCGTCCGCGAGAATCTCGCAGCGCTCCACTCCCAGCGACGAGCGAATCACCTCCGCAATGGCGTCGAGCGCCTCCGTCGCCACGCCGGCGTTCAGCGTCTCGGCGCCGAGCACCGAGAGCCGCTCGATCTCGCTCGCGCGACGCTGGGCCGCGAGCGTGCGCTCCTGCGCGCGGTCGAGCAGCTGCGTCGCGACGATGCTCGTGAAGAGAAAGGCAGCGAGCACGAGCCAGTCCAACGGATTGCGCACGGCGAGCGTTCCGTACGGCGGGAGGAACAGCGCGTCGAAGGCAAGGAACGACAGCCCCGCGAGAGTGAGTCCGACGGCGCGTCCGCCCGTCGCGCTGCCGCCGAGCACCAGCACGAGGTAGAGCAGCGCGACGTGCGCCTTGTCGAGCTGATCGCGAAACGCGAGCATCGCGAGCGTCGCGAGCGCGAGCGCCAACAGCCATCCCATCCACGCCAGCACTCGCGCGCGATGCGTCACACGCCCTCGCTCTCGAAGCGATAGCCCACGCCCGCGTCGGTGAGCAGGAGCCGCGGATGATACGGATCCGGCTCGAGCTTCCGCCGCAGATGCGCGATGTAGACGCGCAGATAGCCTTGCGGGTCGCCGTACGACTGTCCCCACACCTTGTGGAAGAGGTGCCGGTGCGTGAGGGTGCGGCCATCGTTGGTCACGAGCTCCTGCAGCAGCTCCCACTCCGTGGGAGTGAGATGCACCGGCGCACCCGCACGCCGCACGACGCGCTTCGCGAGGTCGATCTCCAGATCCCCAGCGCGCACCGGAGCGTCGCCGCCGGGCACCGGCCGCATTCGCGCGCGGCGCAGCTGCGCCCGAATGCGCGCGCGCAGCTCCGGGACTCCGAACGGCTTCGTCACGTAGTCATCCGCGCCAGCGTCGAGGAGACGCGTTTTCTCATCCTCCGAATGGCGCGCCGAGAGTACGATGATGGGCGCGGTGGACCACTCGCGCACGGCGAGGCAGAGCGCCACACCATCCATGTCCGGCAGCCCCAGGTCGAGCACGATGAGCTGCGGCCGCGACTCGAGCGCCGCGCCGATTCCCTCCGCGCCGGTCGCGGCCTCGATCACGGTCACGCCATCGGCGACGAGCGCATCACGCAGAAGCGCGCGAATCTTCGGCTCGTCATCGACGATCAGTACCGTGTCCGGTGCGGTCATGCGCCGGCCTTATCGTCCGGCGATCCTCCCGGCTCCATCAACATCATCTCCCGCGTCATGCGCACGTCCTCGTTCAGCGACTCGTCGAGCTGCTCGTCGTAGTCGAAGCGATCCCGCAGCCGCGCCGAGTGGCCGAGGTGGAAGGGCACCGCGGTCACGACGACGTTGGGCTTGAACAGGAACGCCGTACGGATGTAGAGCGCAGTCTTGTTGTGCAGGAAGTGCTCCCACCAGCGCCGCGGCACGATCTCCGGCACGACGACGGTGACGAGCTCGCCCGGCGAATCGCGTCGCAGGTTCTCGACGTATTCCACCATCGGCCGCAACACCGATCGATAAGGAGACTGGATCACCACGAGATCCACGCCGATGTCCCACTTGTCCCAGTCGGCGCGAAGCTGGACCGTGGCCGCGCTGTCGAGATCGATGTAGATCGCGTGCACATCGGCGCTGATCGTCGTCGCGTACACGAGCGCGCCCGCCGTGGCCTTGGTGATCGCGTTGATCGGCACGACCACCGTGTGCTGCAGCGGCACGATCGGGCTGTGGCCGACGAACTTCACCTCCTCGGCGAAGAGCCGGTAGTGCTCGTGGATCGCGCGCAGCAGCAGGATGATGAGCGGGATGAGCACGACCACGATCCACGCGCCCGACGTGAACTTCGTCACCACCTGCACGATCGACACGATGCCCGTCGCGATCGCGCCCATGCCATTGAGCGCCGCCTTCCACTTCCACCCCGGTGCGCGCGTCGCGAACCAGTGCCGCACGATTCCCGCCTGCGAGAGCGTGAAGCACACGAAGACGCCGATGGCGTAGAGCGGGATGAGCGCCGTCGTCTGCGCGTGAAAGATCCACACGAGCAGGATAGCGACGAGCGCGAGCATCACGATGCCGTTCGAGAACGCGAGCCGGTCGCCGCGCGCAGCGAGCTGGCGCGGCATGAACTTCTCGCTAGCGAGAATGCTCGCCAGCCGCGGGAAGTCCGCGAACGCCGTGTTCGCCGCGAGCACCAGTATCGCGAACGTCGCGTACTGGAAGACGAAGTAGACCTTCCCCATCCCGAAGATGTGTCGCCCGAGCTGCGAGAGCACCGTTTCGCTCTGCGTCGGCATCACCGCGTACTGCTGCGCGAGCCAGCTCACCCCGAGAAAGAACACTGCGAGAATGCCGACCATCCAGCCGAGCGTCTTTGCCGCGTTCTTCGGCGCCGGCGCCCGAAAGGCGGTGATCCCGTTCGAGATCGCCTCCGTTCCCGTCATCGCCGCGCACCCCTCCGCGAAGCCGCGCAGCATCAGATAGAAAAATGCGAACGCGACCGGCGCCGAGAGCGCCGCCCCGTGCTGCGACACCGGGTCGATGTGCGGCGGACCAACCACCGGCGCGAGCGCGTGCCCCATGCGCAGGCGATAGAGCCCGATGCCGATGAGCGCTAGCATCATCGCGATGAACACGTACGTCGGCAGGCTGAACAGCGCCCCCGACTCGCGCACGCCGCGAAGGTTTACGAGCATGAGCAGCAGTATCGCGCAGATGCAGATCGTGACCTTGTACGTCGCCAGCTGCGGATACGCCGACGTGATCGCCGCCACGCCACTCGAGATCGACACAGACACGGTGAGCACGTAGTCCGTGAGCAGCGCCGCGGCCGCGACGAGCCCCGCGCGCACGCCGAGATTTTCCTTCGCCACCGTGAACGAGCCGCCACCGCCCGGATACGCGAAGATCGTCTGGCGATACGACAGCCCGACCAGCACGAGCAGCGCGACGATGACAACCGATACCGGAAAGACGTACGCCGTCGCGGCGATGCCCGGCAGCACGGCGAGTACGAAGAGGATCTGCTCGGTCGCGTACGCAACGGAGGAGATGGCATCGGAGCTGAGTACGGCGAGCGCTGTCGTCTTGCTCAGCTTCTCGTGCTCGAGTCGTTCGGAAGCGAGCGGACGGCCAACGAGCAGCCGCTTGGCCCGCATGAGGGTGGAGGGCATAGGCCTTCGTTTGATGCTATGGTGCCGGGCGATCGGCAGCAAGCGAGCGAGCGCTCACCCAGGCGCCTCTATCTGTGCCAGATCCGTTCGCGCAAACACTCGGCCCAGCCACTTTATCACGAGCCAGAGCTCGCCGAGCACGACGAGCGCGGCGGCCGGCGCGGCGGGAACGAAGCTCCAGGCACTCAGCGGCTGTTTGGTCCATGCGCCAATCGAGGTAGCGACGAGTGTCGCCACGATGAGCGGCGGTATCAGCGCGACCATCGTGAGAATCAGCGACACGAAGATCGCGAGCACGTTTTGCCCCATCGCTTCGATTCCCGCCGCGCGGCCGTCGCCAAGCCGTACCCACCCGGGAAAGAGCAGGGCCGCGCCATTCGCGACGGTGAGCGTGATAGCGTTCAGCGTGGGAAGAGCGACGATTGCGATCAGCGCCGCGGGGGCGACTGGCACGGGCGCGTTTGGATCGTACGTTGCGAGCAAGGCCCCGAACGCGAGCAGCAGATACTGCATCACCGTCAGGATCGCGGTCGTGCTCGCGATCTCCGCGGCCACGATCGTCGATCCTCGCATCGGATAACTCCGCAGCTGGTCGAGCTGCAGCAGATCCTGCCGCAAGTCCACGCGCACGAAGCCCGGCCCGAGCAGAACGAGCATGCCGAGCGGGATCGCGCAGAGGATCTCGCCGATCGCGGCGAGCTCGTGCCAGTCGCCAACCTGCGTGTAGAGGCTTCCGCCAATCACGCCCACACCCACCACGAGAATCGCGAGCGTAGTGAGGCGCAGCGTGCGCGTGTACGCCAACACGTTCTTCCAGACGATCGCGATCGCTGGATGGCCCGTGGGGGCCAGAGCGAACCACGGGCGCGGCACCACGCTCTCCGCATCGCCGATCGGCCTGCGTCGCGCGCCGCGAGTGCTCGCCGCGGCGCGCGCGCGCTTGGCCGCCGCCTCGGCCACCGCCTCCTCGAACGCGGCATCGGTGTGCGTCACCCACGGGTAGTGCGCCGCCATCAGCACGAACGCCGGTATGACTGCGCGCAGCCACTGTCGCCACGTGTCCGCGAAGAGAGGAGTGACGAGCAGGTGAAAGGGGTAGAGAATCGCCGAGAGGGGCTGGCTGCTCGTGAGCTTCTCGAGCGCGTCGCCACCCTCCCCCACCATCATCGCGGCGCGCACGCCCGGCACCGCGCGCACGATGGTCCATCCCACGACCGCGATCGCCGCCGCCACGATCACGATCGGGATGAGGTTGCTGCGCACCCCGCGCACGCCATGGCTCGCCGCGCTCGTGCGCACGAGCGATGCGCCCACGCGGTGGAGGTACAGCGTGGAGAGGATGATCCAGAGTGAGATCGCGCGCATCCAGAAGGGAAGCGTGGTGCCACCGCTCCGCAGCAAGACCACCCAGATGATCACGCTGAACAGCACGACGATCTGCGCCTGCGCAACCTTGTATCGCACGAGCGATGCGCGCGGCAGCGGCGCTGGAAAGAGGAGTTGTACCTCCGCCTCCGAGAACACGAGCGCGGGGCGGTCGCTGCCGAAGACCCATCCGCTCGCGACCGTCACGAAGATCACGGCGGTGTAGATGAGCTGCCCCAGCGCGCTCGACGTGGATCCCGCCAACGGGCTGGGCATCTTCGAGTTGAAGAGCAGCGCGCCGAAGTACGCGCCGCCCGCCAGCACCGCGAGCAGATAGCGTGGTCGGCGCAGCCGGGCGAGCTGTCCGCGCAGCCGGTTCTTCGCGCTGTGCACGAGGAGGTAGCCCAGCGCGCCACTCACGCTAGCGCACGCGGACGGTCGCCGCGATCTCCCTCGTCCATGAGCGCGAGAAAGACATCCTCGAGCGGCATCCCCGCGAGCGCGGGACGCTCTGCCACGATCTCCGCGAACGTGCCGAGCGCGATCACTCGTCCGCGCTGCATCACCAGCAGTCGCGTGCAAAGCTCCTCGACGAGCTGCAGGAGATGCGAGCTGAGGACGACGGCGGCGCCGGCGCGCGCGCGCGACGCGATGGTGGATTTCATCCGCCGCATCCCTGCGGGATCGAGGCCGGTGAGCGGTTCGTCGAGCAGCAGCGCGGAGGGGGAATGGAGGAGTCCGCACGCGATCGCGAGCTTTTGTCGCATCCCGCGCGAGAGCGCTGCGGGAAGCGCGTTTCGCTTCTCGAGCAGCTCCAGTTCGGCGAGCAGCGGCTCGATGAGCGCGGGCGCGTTGGCGACGCCGTAGAGGCGTCCGATGAAGCGAAGGTGCTCCTCTACCGTGAGATGCTCGAAGAGCTGAGGCTCATCGGGGATGAAGGCGAGGCGTGCCTTCGCACGCTCGGGAGCCTTGGCGATGTCGTCGCCGCCAATGCGGATCGTGCCGCTCGTGGGCACGATGATCCCGGCGATGCTGCGGAGCGTGGTGGTCTTGCCGGCGCCGTTCGGGCCGACGAGGCCGAGCACTTCGCCGGGTGCGACCGTGAAGGAGAGCCCGCGCACGGCTGTGAAGTCGCCGTAGACCTTGGTGAGATTCTCGACGTCGATCACGGCAGTAGCATAGAGTGCCCTCGACGGATTTCCCACCCCTTGACGCAGGGCGCAGAGCGCGCACGCGCATGGTCCGCACGCGCGGTTATCTTTCCCTTCATGCGACCCATCAAAATACTCCTTCCCGCCGCAATTCTCTTCGCTGGCATCTCGGCGTTCGCGCCCGCCCCGGCGCGACTCCACGCGCATCTATTCCACGCACATCTGGTGAAGGCCGACCCCGCGGTGAACGACACCGTGTCCACGACGCCCAAGGCAGTACGACTCTGGTTTTCCGAGCCGGTGGAGCTGGCGCTGAGCCGGATGCAGGTGGTACGAGTGGGCGGCGATACGCTCAAGACCGGTGCGCTCCGGCGCGAGGGAACGTCGTCGGCCACCGCCGCGGCTGACCTGGCAACGCCCGCAACGATCCCGGGCACCTACATAGTGACGTACCGTGTGGTCGCTCGTGACGGGCATCCGACTAGCGGGACATACACGTTCGTGGTGAGGTAGTGCTGGATTTGATGTCACCGGCTGGTGACTAGACATCGAGATGCAGGCCGGCATCTAGAGGCGGAAGGCGAGCCCGAGCAGATAGCCTGAGAGCCATCAGCTGTGAGATTTGAGCCGTTACCGGCCCTTCTGAGCATCCCTTTCGTACAAGGCGAAGCGGAGCAAGCTCAAGGCTCATGGACGTAGGCTCACAGGCTTATCAGGGTGCTGAAAAGCAGAAACTGCTCGACGCAGAGTCACAGAGGTGAACTGAGAGACACAGAGGAGTAGGACTCAAGTCTTCCATCGCGGAGTGTCCTGCCGCTTTTCCTCCGCGGCTCTCCGTATCCTCTGTGTCTCTGTGTCCCTCTTTTTGTCTTTTTCTTCCTTTTCAACAACTTGTTATAGCTTGGGCCCGCTTTCCGCCTCTCGATCCAGACCAGCCTCGTGATGCGCGGGCTGGGATGATCAGCCCCCGCTCGGCTCCAGCAACGCCCTCGCAATCGCCCCCACCATTTTCTCGATCCTCCTCCGCCCCTCGGGACCAGCTGGATCGATCGCTTGCGTCGCCCTCGCCCCCTCCCCCCGCAAAGCGAGCATCGCCAGCGCTGCGCTCATCAACTCCACGAGCGCCGGGAGATCCGTGTACTGGGGGACCCGGTGCGACGCCCGCAGCTGCGCGATCAGGCGCGCGTGACTCTCTGCTCGCTGTTCCGCCACCGCGGGCGCTAGCGCCCCCACCCCGCCAGACTCGGCCGCCGCGGCCGATCGCATGAGGGCATCGTCGCTGATGGCCGCCCACTCCTCGAGCAGCGCCGAGCGAACCGCGTCCGCGAGCGATGTCCCGTCGCCAACTTCCCCCATCCCAACGCGCGGCCACAGCATCCGCTCGGCGCCTAGGGCCTTGAGCACGCCGTCCAGGCCGCCGAAGTAGCGGTAGATCAGCACCTTGTCGCATTTCGACGCGTCGGCGAGCGCATTCACTCCCAATCCGGCGAAGCGGCGCGTGGCGATGATGGCGGCCGCGCTATCGAGAATGGCGGCGCGAGTGGCGAAACGGTCTCGGGGCACAGATCTCCCAGGTCACTGATCGGTGACAAGATACTGTCACCAACTGGTGACTTGCAAGAGTCACCGCGTCCTGACGTTCAACGACATCGCCTTGAGCCCTCCGTCGCCGCCACCAGTCGATGGCGCATCGCTTGCACCCTCTTCCGAACAAACCGCTTTCCCTGACGGGGGGCGGTTCAGTATGATGTTGCCCCGCCTCGTGCGTGGGATTCTCGCCACAACTGAGTGCTCGAATGTTTCCATCTCGCCGGTCAATTTCGACCTGGATCCTTTCCGCCTTCTCCGTCGCCGCATTGCTTTCGTGCGGCGGCGATTCGTCCACCGGGCCATCGGGGAGCGTATCGAAGGTGACGGTCACGCCCTCCAGCGACTCCCTCTCGCTCGGCGGCTCCGTCACGCTCTCCGCAAGCGCGGTGGATGGCAGCGGTAAACCCGTCTCCGGCGCCAAGATCTTCTGGAATACGGAGAACTCGAGTATTGCCACCGTCACCAGCAGCGGCGTCGTCACCGGCATCGCTATCGGGAACGTGCGCATCGCCGCGAGCTCGAACGGCGTCTCCGGATTTTCCGCGATCACCGTCATCCCGCCCTCGGTGGCATCCGTGCGTGTGACGCCGCCGAGTGCGGCGATCACCGTCGATGGAACCGTTCACTTGCAGGCGGCGACGCTCGACGCGGGTGGAAATCCGCTCACGGGACGCGACATCACGTGGTCGTCCGACGACCAGAGCGTGGCCACCGTCGACAACACGGGGCTCGTCACCGGCGTCGCTTTGGGCGCGACGACCATCACTGCCACGAGCGAGGGAAAGCACGGCACGGCCGGCATCGCGGTCGCCGCGCAGGTTGCCGCGAGCATCTCGGTGGCGCCGCCGAGTGTGTCGATCACGGTGGGGCAAACGTCGCAGCTCACGCCCACGGTGAAGGACGCGAACAACGCGGTCATCTCCGGTGCGCCGGTGAGCTGGAGCATCGACAATACTTCGATCGCGACCGTGAGTGGCACGGGGCTCGTGACGGGGGCATCGCCGGGCACCGCCACGCTAACCGCGACGAGCGGCGCCGTGCACACCACGGTTCCCATCACCGTCGTCGCCGCGCCGCCCAACGCCGTGATCGTTTCGCCAGCGAGCGTATCGCTGCTCGTGACGCAGCGACAGCAGTTGACCGCTAACGTCACGGACGCGGGGGGACATACGATCTCCGGCGCGCCCGTGGCGTGGAGCTCGAGCAATCCCGCAGTTGCCGCCGTCGGTAGTACCGGACTCGTCATCGCCGTACTGCCTGGCCCGGCGACGATTACGGCGACGAGCGGCAGCGTGTCCGGCACGGCGAGCGTCACCGTGTCGCTCGTGCCGGTGCGGAAAGTTAGCGTCACTCCCGACGCGCTCTCGATGATCGTCGGCGATCAGCAGCAGCTCGCGCTGACGTTGCAGGATTCCGCGGACAATGTGCTCTCGCCTACAGGTCACACGGTGCTGTGGAGCTCGACCAGCAGCGGCGTCGCAAGCGTCACGAACGCCGGTCTCGTGTCAGCGGTTGCGCCTGGCCCGGCGGTGGTGTCCGCGAAGGTCGACGCGCTGACCGCAATCGCGACGGTGACGGTTGCGCAGGTACCCGTCGCGACCGTGGTCGTGACGCCGTCGCTCGACACGCTCGTGCTGGCTGGAACGGTGCAGCTCGCGGCGGTAACGCAGGACGCCGCGGGACATCCACTGTCCGGCCGCGCGGTGGCGTGGGCGAGCAGCGACGAATCGATCGCGACCGTGTCGAGCTCCGGCCTCGTGCACACGTTCGGCGTGGGCTCCGCGACCATCACCGCGACGAGCGAGGGAAAGGTTGGCGCATCCACGATCGTGGTGATCCCCGTTCCCGTCGCGACGGTCGCCGTGTCGCCCACGACACAGTCGGTGATCGTCGGATCGGCGACGCCAGCATTCACCGCCGTGACCAAGGATGGCAGCGGTAACGTGCTGAATGGACGAGTGGTGACGTGGAGCTCGAGTAATCCGAGCCTGGCGACGATCGACGCGAGCACGGGCATCGCCACAGGCGTGGCGCCGGGCAGCGTGACGATCACCGCGACGAGCGAGGGGAAGACGGGAACCGCGACGCTCACCGTGCTGATGGTTCCGGTGGCTACGGTGACGGTCGCGCCGGCCACGCAGAACGTGGATGTGGGAGCGCAGGCGCCGGCGTACAGCGCCGTGACGAAGGACGGCGCCGGCAACGTGCTCACGGGTCGGACAGTGACCTGGAGCTCGAGCGACCCGACCTTGGCAACGATCGATGCGTCCACGGGCATCGCCACCGGCGTCGCACCCGGCACGGTGACGATCACTGCAACGAGCGAAGGCAAGACCGGCACGGCGACGCTCATCGTGAATCCGATCGCCGTGGGCAGCGTCACCGTCGCACCGCCCTCACAGTCGATCGTTGCCGGCACGTCCACGGTGACGTCGTTCAGCGCCACCGTGAAGGACGCGGCGAATCACGTGCTCACGGG
>JANWLO010000060.1 GCA_025450815.1 Gemmatimonadaceae bacterium | reverse complement strand
GCCGGCGCGCTCGAGCTCCGTGGCGCGGCGGAAGACGTCGAGCGCTCCCTCGCCGGAGAGGAGATCGACCCGCGCCGCGAGCGGAGGGACATCGTCGTGCGTTGCGTGAGCGGCGGATTGCAGAGTGTGTGTCATGGCCGGGTCAGAGCAGAGAGCGGATCCAGCCGCCATCCACCGCGATGGAGGCGCCGGTGGTGTAGCTCGCGTGTGTGGAGCAGAGGAAGGCGACCATCGCGCCGAACTCGGCGGGATCGCCGAGCCGGCCCATTGGAATTTCGCGCTCCCATGCGGCGAAGGCAGCGTCGCGCGTGGTGCCCTTGAGTGTCGCGGTGCGCGCTGCGAGCTCCTCCACGCGGGACGTGCGAGTGTAGCCGGGCATCACGTTGTTCACGGTGATGCCGTGTGGCGCAACCTCGTTCGCGAGCGTGCGTGCGAAGCCGGTGACGGCGGCGCGCACGCTGTTCGACAGGATCAGATTGTCGATGGGCTGCTTGACGGCGATCGACGTGACGTTGACGATACGCCCCCACTTCCGCTCGCGCATGCCGGGCAGCACGCCGCGCACGAGCTCCACCACGCTCGTGAGGTTGGTGCGCACGGCAGCGTCCCACGCCTCGGGCGTGTGTGACTCGAACGGGCCCGCGGGCGGTCCGCCACCGTTGGTGACGAGGATATCGACGCGTCCGAACTCGCGCTTCGCAGCGGAGAGCACGGCGGCGATGCCCGCCTGCGTGGCGACGTCGGCGACGATGTCTACGACGCGGACGCCGCTGGCGAGACGAATGTCCGCGGCCGTGGCGCGCAGCGCTTGCTCGCCGCGCGCGCAGAGGACGAGATCCGCGCCCTCGGCCGCGAGCGCCTCGGCGCACGCGCGCCCGAGTCCGCGACTGGACGCCGCGACGAGCGCGACCTTCCCGCGAATGCCGAAGTCCATCGCTACTTCTTCACGTTCGCGTGGAAGTAGCCATCGGTGTGATCGAGCCAGTCCTGGCGAATGGGACTGAAGATGTCGATGTCGAGTGTGTCCTCGAGCGCCTCGGCCTGGTGCGGCACATGCGACGGGATGTGCAGCACCTCGCCCGCGCGGACGATCACTTCCTCCCTGCCATCAGCGCCGATCCAGAACTTGAGCGCGCCCTCCATGATCCACGTGATCTGCTCGTTCTCGTGCGAATGACGAGGGACGATGCAGCCTTTGTTGAGGTAGACCTGGGCGAGCATCATGCGATCGCCGGTGACGAGGCGGCGCGAGAGCTGGTCGGTGACGGGCTCCTTGGGGAGGTCGGTCCAGCGAAGGTGGCGGACGGAGGCGGGGGTGGGCATGGGCGCGGGGGCGGAAGATTGAGCAGGGCAGCCACGCGGCTGCACCGATTCGACTAAGGTACTGCACGGACTGCAAATTGCCGCGTTGAGAGTCACGACGGCGAGCGCGAAGAGCGGACTCGTCGGGCCACCAACCTCTTAGTGAACCCTTCACCCACGTATTTCCCATGCTGACCACGCGCACACTCGGCACCCAGGGCCTCACTGCCTCCGCCATCGGTCTCGGCTTGATGGGCATGAGCTACGCGTATGGCAGCGCAGACGAGCGTGACGAACGCGAGTCCATCGCGACGATCCATCGCGCCCTCGAGCTCGGCGTGACGTTCTTCGATACGGCGGAGGCGTACGGGCCGTACGAAAACGAGCGGCTGTTCGCGCGCGCGTTGAAGAGTGCCACGGCTCATCGTGATCGTGCAGTGATCGCAACCAAGTTCGGGTTCAGGTTCGATTCCAAGGGCGACATCGTGGGCACGGACAGCAGTCCGGAGCACATCCGTGAGGCCGTCGATGGGTCGCTGAGCCGGCTGGAGACGGATCACATCGATCTGCTGTACCAGCATCGCGTCGATCCTGCCGTGCCCATCGAGGATGTGATCGGCGCCATGGCCGATCTCGTGCGCGAGGGGAAGGTGCGCTTCCTCGGGCTCTCGGAAGCCGGCGAGGCGACGATCCGCCGCGCGCACTCCGTGCATCCGATCTCCGTGCTGCAGAGCGAGTATTCGTTGTGGGAGCGGAACCTCGAGCCGCGCATCATCCCGCTGCTGCGCGAGCTGCGGATCGGCCTCGTGCCGTTCGCACCGCTCGGCCGCGGATTCCGCACCGGAGAGGTGAAGCGCGCGGAGGAGTATCCGGAAGGCGACTATCGGCGCGGCGATCCGCGCTATCAGGGAGAGAATTTCGACGCGAACGTACGGGCCGCGTCCGCGGTGCGCGACCTGGCGGCGCGGAAAGGGGTGAAGCCCGGGCAGATCGCGCTCGCGTGGCTGCTCCACAAGGGCGACGACATCGTGCCCATTCCCGGCACCAAACGCCTGAAGTACCTGGAGGAGAATGTCGCCGCGGCTGACGTGTCGCTCACTACTGCGGAAATGACGACGCTCGACGCGGCGCTCGCACCAGGAAAAATCTCCGGGCAGCGCTACAATGCCGAGCGAATGTCGACGGTTGATCGCTGACCTAAGTCCGAAACGCACCCACTTTCACTACAAGGGTGCTGAAATACCAGGAACAGCTCGACGCAGAGTCGCCGAGGTGAACTGAGAGACGCAGACGAGTGGGGTTAAGGTCTTCCCTGACTGCCTCGCCTTCCGATTCTCCTCCGCGGCTCCACCGTCCTTCTTTTTTCTTTTTGTCTTTTTATTCCTTTTTCAGCAACCTCATAAGGGTCTGAGCATGCAATTGGGTCGCATCACCATGCTTGCGGTCGGCGTCATCGCCTGCGCGTCTCCCTCGGTATCAGCCCAGACCATCGCGCCAGCTCAGGGCGCTGTGCCGCTCTTGGCCCATCCGGCTGTGACGGCGAGAGCTCCGCATCTCGAGCGGTTTGTCGTTCGGGCCGACGATGGCGAGTCGCTCGTCGTGTGGGAAAAGCGCCCCGCGGGTCGTGCGACCGGCGCGATTCTGCTCTTGCATGGCCGAACATGGAGTGCCCTTCCCAATTTCGATCTGCACGCCGCCGGTAAATCCATCTCGACGATGGATGCCCTCGCGGCGAGCGGCTACGCGGTGTATGCGCTCGACCAGCGCGGCTACGGAGAGACGCGACGTGACAGCAGCGGATGGCTCACTCCCGATCGGGCTGCGCACGACGCTGGCGAGGTACTCGATTGGATCGCGGCGAGAGAGGCGCGCTCCGGAGCACGCAAGAGCGACCGTCCCGCCTTGCTGGGCTACTCGCGTGGGACTCTCACCGCGCTTCTTGCCGCGCAGCGATACCCGGAGAAGCTCTCGAGACTCATCGTGTACGGGCTGATCTACGATACGCGGACACGCTCCACGCACACCCCCGATCCAGCCGTACCGCCGCGCAAGCACACGACCGCAAAGGCGGCCGGTGAGGACTTCATCACGCCTGGCGCGTTTCCGCCGTCAGTGAAAGATGCCTACGTGCGCGCGGCGCTTCTCTCGGATACCGTTCGCGTCGACTGGAGAAACGAGAACGAGTTCGACGTCCTCGACCCGCACGCGATCCACATGCCGGTGTTGATCCTCAACGGCGAACGAGATCCCTACGTGCTCGGATCCGAGGCCGCGACCTTCTTCGCGCAGCTGGCGAGTATAGACCGCACGTGGGTTGTTCTGGCAAACTCCGATCACGTCGCGCATCTGGAACGGCCGCGGGACTTCGTTCGCGCGATCACGACTTTTCTCGGCAGCGCGAAGTAGCGATAGCCGTCGCTCAGGAGCGCGCGCCGTGCGAATCGGGAGACCGCGTATTGGCGAGCACCACGCGCGCATTGCGCTTGAGCCCCGCAAGCTTCGCGCGCTTCATTGGCGAGCCCCTAAACGCCGCGCTGAACTCCTCCTGCGTCATCGCGAGAATCTCGCGCGCGAGCGTGCGCGCATCCTTCCCCGCGATCGCCGCCCGCGGCCGGAACGCCGGCTCGCGCAGCTCCTGCGCGAAGCTCTCGTTCCACGGACACACCTCCTGGCAGATGTCGCAGCCATAAATGAGCTCGCCAATCGATTCTCTTAGCGCTAAGGGAATCTCGCCCTTGTTCTCGATCGTGAGGTACGAGATGCACCGCGTGGCGTCGAGCACGCGCGGCTCCGCTATCGCGCCGGTGGGGCACGCCTCGATGCACCGCGTGCACGTGCCGCAATGATCGTTCGCGAACGGCTCGTTCGGCGCGAGCTCGAGATCGACCAACAACGCGCCGAGAAAAAAGAACGAGCCCAGTTTGGGATTGATTAGATTCGTGTTCTTGCCGAACCAGCCGAGCCCCGCGCGGCGCGCGAGGTCGCGCTCGAGCAGCGGGCCGGTGTCGACGTACGCGCGACCGCGCACCTCGCGTCCCACCTCGGCGCTCACCCACTGCAAGAGCGAGCGGAGCTTCGCGTCCATCACGTCGTGGTAGTCGTCGCCGCGCGCGTATCGCGCAACCGGGCCCGCGGGCTCCGTGCCACCGTAGTTCATCGCGACCACGATCGCGCTGTGCACGCCCTCATACGGCAGACGCGAGTCGTGCCGCTTGCTCTGCCACTTGGGGAGATAGTGCATTTCGCCCGCGAAGCCGCGCTCGAGCCAGCGATCGAAGTAGGGCGCGGTGTCCATCTCGCCGAGCGTCGCGATGCCAACGAGGTCGAAGCCAAGCCCGTAGCCCTGCGCGCGGATCCGATCCTCGAGCGTGCGCGCGGGAGCCGCTGCGGTCACTGCGAGCGCACCGCCCAGCGCGCGTATCGCTCGACATCTTCCGCGGGCGCAATGGCATCGTAGTCGCCGTACGCGGTATACATCCGCCAGCGGACGTACTCGCGCGGCGGGAGCGGAAGAAATGGCACGCGAAGATACCACCCTCTCTCGCGAAAGCGCCACGCGACGCGCACGAGCGCCACCGCGAGCGACGGGGAGAGCACCGAACGCCCCGCCAGCGCGAGCACCAGCTTTGGCCAGGTCGTGGCACCGGCGACAGACACGGTATTCTTCGTCATGTGGGTCTACCCAATCTCGCGGAGCAGCGGTGTTCTATCAACTGATGTCGGTGACCGGAGCGGTGCTCGTCCTCGTGGCATTCGCCTGTCTGCAAACGGGGAAAATGGACCGCCGCGACAGGTGGTTCAACGTGCTCAACTTCGTGGGCTCCATGCTCCTGGGCTTCGTCGCTGTGCACGACCACCGCTGGGGGTTCATCGGGTTGGAGTTCATCTGGGCCGCGCTGTCGCTGCCGCCGCTGTTCAGGCGCGTGGCCGCGTCGTAAGGACATCTGGCCACTCACACGAATGATTCGCCGTCGAGTCCCGCCATCGCCGGAAGCCCGAGCGTCGCGAGCGCGCTCGGCATCACATCCGCCGTTCGTCGCGGATGGCCGCTCAACGGGCGGTTCGTGAGCAGCGGCACCATCATGTGCTCGCGATGGAGCGAGCCGTGGGTGCTCACGTGGGGGATAGGCTCCCACTTCTCGCGAAAGTCCCACTGCGGCGCCGCGGAGAGAATGATGTCGCCCGATCGTGCGCTCGCCGCGAGCTGCGCGATCTGCACGATTGCGTCGGGATAGTCGCCGTCCGCGAGCACGTCGTACGCTTCGCGCGAATCGAGCGCATGAAGCTCGCGGCCGACGCCGAGCGGGTCGCCGTCGACCGGGTGATACGAGAATCGGCCGTTCGCGCATTCGATCATCGCGCTCCCGCGACCGTGCGCGCGAACCTCGGTGCGCATGTCACCGTGATGCAGGATTACGAGATCCACCGACTCGCGCTCGAGCAGCGCGCTCGCGAGCGGCTCCCATCGCTCGCGCAGGGCGCTCCATCCGGCGCGAACGCGGCGATCGAGCTCCACGTAGAGATGCGCCATCGCGTTTCCGCCCACCATCACCGCGACCATCGCGCGTCGCGCGAGCAGCCATGGGTGAGACAGCACGCTGTACCCCGCCGCGCGAACGACGTGCACGAGATCGTCGTGAGCGCTCACGCGCGAGTGGCCGTGGTCGCTCACGATCCAGAGCGTGGTCTCGCTCCAGCGGCCCGCGCGCTCGAGCGCGTCGCGCAGCTCGCCCACCGAAACGTCGATCGCCTCCAGCGCTTCACGCGCGCAACTGCTCTCGTGCCCGAAAGCATGCGATGCCTTGTCGAGGCCGAGCATCGCGATGCAGGCGAACGCTGGCCGCTGGGCGATCACGCGCCGCGTCGATTCGCGCGCGACGGCCCGATCGAGCGCGTTCCAGCCGTTCACGTCGCCCATCCAGTGCGTGCGCGCAACGCGCAGCAGGGTACGTGCGTCGCGGCCGATGCGCTCGCGTCCGCGCGTGCCGCGGCCCAGCATGCTCATCGCATTGAAGCGCGAGGGTGCGAGCTCGAACAGCGTGGGCACGCCGGGCGTGAGATCCTCGTCGAGGTGCCGCATCTGGGCGCCGAGATAGCTGCGCGCGTACGGTGGTCGCGAGCAGCGACTGTGCGCGCGGTCGAACCAGCGAAGACCCGGGAGTCCCGCGGGACCGGGAAATCGGCCGGTGAGAAAGGGCGCGTACGCGATGCCCGTGACGGACGGGAAAGCCGTCGCGACCGGGCGCAGCGCGCCCTCTGCGCGAAGACGCGCGAGGGCGGGGAGCGCACCATCTCGCGTGGCGGCGTCGATCGTGTCGAATCGCGCGCCATCGGCGACGATCAAAATGAGTGGCATGCAGACGAGTGCGGCTGCGATCACACTCGCGACGGTCGCGAGTGACGGCTACGTTTACGCGCTCGGTACGCGCGCATAATCGGAGGAAGGTAGCACATGACCGTACGGCACGGCTGACTCATGGCCACTCGGAAACCCGCGAAAGCGACGACGCGAAAAGCGAAGAAGGCCGTCACCGGCACCGGCAAGCCGGCGGACCTCACGCAGCTCAAGGAAGCGGAAGAGAGCGCACGCGCGGCCCTTCGCGAGCGCACCGAGCAGGGGCACATACTTGCCGGCCGCACGCCGCCGTCGCAGATGGAGCCGCGCCAACAGACGTCCGGGCCGACGAAAATTTCGATAAGTCGCGTGAGACCCGCCGACTATTCGATCCGCGACGACCGTCCGCTCATCGAGACGCAGGACGAGAAGCTGCTCGGCTCTGCCTCCTCACGCGTCGATTTCACGCGCACTGATCCGTGGCGTGTGCTGCGCATCATGTCGGAGCTCATTGAGGGATTCGACACTCTCGCCGGTGTCGAGAAGGGGGTGTCGATCTTCGGCTCGGCGCGAACGGGGCCGGACGATCCGCAGTATCAGGCTGCGCAGGAAACCTCGCGGCTGCTCGCGGAGGCAGGCTTCGCGATCATCACCGGCGCGGGGCCGGGGATCATGGAGGCGGCGAACAAAGGCGCCCGCGAGGGGCACGGCCGCTCGATCGGCTGCAACATCGAACTTCCATTCGAGCAGGGCTCCAATCCGTACGTCGACACGGTGATCGAGTTCCGGTATTTCTTCATTCGAAAGCTGATGTTCGTGAAGTACGCGTCTGCGTTCATCATCTTTCCGGGCGGCTTCGGCACGCTCGATGAGGCGTGCGAGGCGCTGACGCTCATTCAGACCGGGCAGCTTTACCAGTTTCCCGTGATACTCTTCGGACGGCACTACTGGGCGGGGCTCATTCGCTGGCTCAGGTCACGCGTGCTGCTCGAGAAGAAGATCTCCCCGGGCGACCTGGATTTGCTGCTGGTGACCGACGATCCGGACGAGGCGGCGCGCGCGGTGATCGCGGCGCACGAGGCGCACTACAAGCCGCCGCAGCGGCGCGCGTCGGACCAGATGCGGCGGCAGACGTAGCGTAGCGCAATAATCTCAGTACCAAGGAATCGACGATGGCGGCAAAGAAGGGCAAGGGGAGCGAGAAGGCAAAGCGTTCGTCCGCGGCGGGCCCGAAGGCACAGCAGAAGCACGAGGCAGAGGAGCGGGAGCGCGCGGGGGCGGCGCACACGTCGCACGAGAAGAGCCGATTCCTGCGCGGCCAGCGGATCGATCCGCGCCGAATTGACGGGAGCGAGAGCGTCGCCGATCTGATCGACGGGACCTTTCTCGCGTACAACGCCGCGCGGCTGCGCGAGGCGGCGCAGCTGTTCGCGGGGAAGATGCTCGAGCCCGATGTTACGGTGGGGCTCACGCTCACGGGCGCGCTCACCCCTGCGGGGCTCGGAATGGCGGCGCTCATCCCGCTCATCGAAGCGGGGTTCGTGGACTGGATCATCTCCACGGGCGCGAATCTGTATCACGACACGCACTTCGGGCTCGGCCTCGCGATGCACCGCGGGAACGCAAGCGAGTCCGACATCGTGCTGCGCGAAGAGGGCGTCGTCCGCATCTACGACATCTTCTTCGACTACGACGTGCTACTGTCGACGGACGCGTTCTTCCGGCAGATCATGCGCGCGCCGGAGTTCCAGCGCGCGATGTCGAGCGCGGAGTTCCACGCGCTGTGCGGCAAGTACGTGAGCGAGCGCGAGAAGGCGTTGGGTCTCGAACAGCGATCGCTGCTCTCGGCGGCATACACGGCGGGCGTACCTATTTATACATCGTCGCCGGGAGATTCGTCGATCGGGATGAACATCGCGGCGCTCGCGCTCGAGGGGAATCGGCTGCTCATCGACCCGAATTCGGACGTGAACGAGACCGCGTCGATCGTGCTGAACGCGAAGAGGTCCAACGGGAAGAGCGCGGTGATGATCCTGGGCGGCGGCAGTCCGAAGAATTTCATGCTGCAAACGGAGCCGCAGATCCAGGAGGTGCTCGGGATCGACGAAAAGGGGCACGACTATTTTCTGCAGATCACGGATGCGCGTCCGGACACCGGCGGTCTTTCTGGCGCGACACCTGCAGAGGCGGTGAGCTGGGGGAAGATCGATCCGGACAAGCTTCCGGACGCCGTGGTGTGCTACGTGGACTCCACGATCGCGCTCCCGCTGCTCACGTCGTACGCGCTGGCACGGCGAAAACCGCGCGCGCTCAAGCGGCTGCTCGATCGCCGGGAAGCGAGCATGGCGCGGCTCAAACGCGAGTTCGAGCGGTCGAGCGCGGCGCCCGTGACCTCCGAAGAGACGAATTCGACGCTCGATCGCCATCGATAGCTGGCGACAGGCTGGACACCGCTGCCTCGCCTGCCTACAATGCAAGAAGCACCCACGCGCCCGGCTCCCATGCCGGGCGCTCACATTTTACGCTGTGCTGCTGCACCATGATTGAAGAGCTGAAGGAAAAGCTGGAGCTGGAGGCAAACAAGCTCCAATTCGAACTGAATGTCACGCTTCCCGGTGAGATCCGCCGAGCGGTGGAGCTTGGCGATCTGCGCGAGAACAGCGAGTACAAGGCTGCGCTCGAGCGTCAGCAGTTCGTGCAGGCGCGGCTGGGACAGCTACGCCAGCGGCTGAGCAAGCTCTCGCAGATCGACGTGTCACAGATTCCGACCGACAAGGTGGGGCTCGGTTCGCGCGTGATCGTGAAGGATAGCTCCACGGGTGTGGAGGAGGCCTACCACCTGGTGTTCGGCGACTCCGTGGAGTTCGAGGAGGGGCAGGTGACGATGTCGTCGCCCATCGGGCGCGCGCTCGTGGGCAAGGCGGTGGGGGAGCTGGTGATGCTCAGACTTCCGGCGGCCACGCGGCGGTTGGAGATCATCGAGCTGAAGACGATTCACAACTCGGCGGCATAAGGCGACGGGTTCGCTCACGGGTCGTCGCCGGCGTCGCGGGGGGTACGACGAGCTCGGGGCTCAGAGCTGTCGGTCGCGAGCCTACAGCTGCAGGGCAACGTTCACTTCGCGATGCGCTGATATCGCGAGCGGTACGACGAGCCCCAGCAGGTAGCCGTGGGCCGATTGCCATGAGAGATGAGCCGTTACCGGGCCTCGGCGCGCATCTCTTTTTCGACCGGTAGCGGGAGGATGTACCTCGGAGCGGCCCATCGATCGGGGCAAACTGACGGCTCAAAGCGATCAGCTCACAGCCTATAGCTGGGGCCCGCTTTCGGCCTCGTGATGCTGTGGCCTCGCAAGGGATGCGGCGTCCCCGGCTCATGACTCACAGCTGCCAGCCCACAGCTGTCCAGATCCTCGAGCGGCCCCTACTCCTCGACGCCAAACAACGCGTCAACTTCCCGCCGATACGCCTGCAGCTCGTCGTCCACGTTCCACTCCAGCACCGACGCGAGCTGCTGCGCCGCGGCAGGCGCCACCGACATGCCATGGTCGCGCGTCTCGAACGCGACGTGCGTGCGCCGGATGAGGACGTCGCCGAGCGTGCGCGCGAGCTCGTGCGTTACGCCCCACACCAACTCCGCAGCGATGTAGGGGAGCTCGGGGAGGATGCGATCGGCGAGCGCGCGGTCGACGCTCGCCATCTGCCAGAGTGCGCGCCACCGCGTGCCGTAAGCGTATACGAGATGCTCGGCGATGTCCGGCGCGCCAACGGTCGCGCGCGCGAGCGCGAGCTCGTCGTCGAGCGAGGTCATGTCGCCGCCGGGGAGCGGCGTGCGGTTCGTGGCCGCGCGGCTGTGCCCCGCGCGCAGACGGCGCGCGATCGTGTCCATTACCTCCGAGGCCATCGCGCGATACGTCGTCAACTTGCCACCGGTGACCGAGAGAAGTCCCGGCACAGTCCACGTGATCGCGTGCTCGCGCGATGCCGCATCCGGATTTGGATCGCCGCTCGCCACGAGCGGGCGCACACCGGCCCACGCTGCGACGATGTCGCTCGCAAGCAGGTGCGCGCCGGGGAAGAACGCGTTCGCGGAGCGAAGCAGATACGTGACGTCCGACGTCGTGGGGCGCACCTTGTCCGGACGGCCATCGTACTCCGTGTCCGTGGTGCCGATGATGCTGAACGCGCCCGCGGGGAGCACGAACATCACGCGGCCGTCGATCGGCGAGAGGAGCGTGAGCGCGCCGTTGTGGCGCAGACGGTCGCGCGGAACGGCCACGTGCACGCCCCTGGTGCCGCGCACCGCGCGCCTCGCCTGCGGCTCGGCCATGCGCCGGATCGCATCGCTCCACGGTCCCGCGGCGTTCACCACCGTGCGCGCATGGATCTCCACGTCCACGGCCGTTCGCATGTCGACGCCGCGCGCGCCGCACACGCCGTCGCTCGTCATGAGCAGGTCGTGTATGGTGAGATGGTTCACGACCACCGCGCCCGCATCGCGCGCGGCGAGCACGTTGGCGAGCGTGAGGCGAACGTCATCCGTCGCCGCGTCGAAATACGACGCGCCGCCGATGAGCCCCATCTGGCGCAACTCGGGCTCGAGCGCGGTCACGATCTGCGTCGTGAGCATGCGGTGCCGCCCGAGGGTGCGGCCCAGGGCGAGGGCGTCGTAGAGACAGAGACCGGCGCGCAGCTTCCACTTTCTTATTCGCGCCTTCTCGTACACGGGCCAGATGAACTGGAGCGAGCGCACGAGGTGCGGCGCGATGGTCGCGAGAATGCGGCGCTCGCGGCACGACTCGAACACCATGTGGAGCTGTCCGTGCTCGAGGTAGCGCACGCCACCGTGAATGAGGCGGGAAGAGCGGCTCGACGTGCCGCTCGCGAAGTCGGACGCGTCCACGAGCGCGACGCTTAGTCCGCGCATCGCGGCGTCGCGAGCGATGCCCGCGCCAGTGATGCCGCCGCCGATGACGAGCACGTCGAAGGTGTCCGACGCCAGGACCTCCAGCGCCGCGGCGCGCTGATCCTGCGTCGAGGGCGCCGCCATCGTCGTCTGCGCTTGTAGTTCCTGCTCGTCGGGCATCGAGGAACGCTACGGTGACGGGCGCTCATGGGTCAACGGCTGCCGTCCCGGTAGAGGTCCAGGCTAGGGATCGCGGGTCGCCAACGGCCCCTCGGGCGGTCGAAAGCCACCTGCGCAGGAATAACAGATTCAGCGGCGTATCATTGTATCAATATGTGATATCGATTATGGTATCACGTAGCGGTATCATCAGTAATGAACAGTCGCCAGCAGAAAACTCTCGACGCGATCTTCTCCAATCCGGTGCAGAGTGGCATCCGATGGTCGGACATTTTATCGCTGTTCAAAGGTCTGAAGGCAGTGGTTACCGAAGGACGCGGCTCACGTGTCCGGGTCTTCCTGAATGGCTTGAAAGCCGATTTTCACCGGCCCCACCCCGAGCCGACGACCGACAAGGGAGCAGTCAGATCGGTCAGAGAGTTTTTGACGCGCGCAGGGGTCGGACCCTAGCGCGGGGAGCGCGGCAGGCGCGCGAAGCACTCCAGACCATTCTCATTTACCCAGACCACATACAAACCAATGGCTACACTCGAATACAAGGGATACGTTGGCGTGGTGGAAGTTGACGATGAAGCCAATCTCCTTCACGGGCAGATCGTCAACACGCGTGACGTGATCACCTTTCAGGGACGTACTGTAAAGGAACTGCGGAGGGCGCTCGAAGACTCGATTGAGGATTATCTCGAATTCTGTGAAGAGCGAGGCGAGGCGCCCGAAAAGCCCTTTTCTGGAAAGTTCATGGTGCGCATCGATCCAGCGTTGCACCGGGATCTCACACTCACCGCAGCCGTAGTCGAGAGGAGCGTTCAGGCTGTCGTACGCGAGGCGCTCGAGTCGGTCGTACAATCGATGAATGTCGTCGTGCGCCACACCGCTGATGTGGTCACCGGCAACTCAGGACGGAAGACGGCGGAGACCAGCGCTCAGGTGCCTTCCAGTGCGCGCAAGAATGTCTCGAGGGTAGTCCGGGGCAAGCCTGCGAGGAAGCCGAAGCGTGTCGCGACCCCGCTCAAGTGAATTCGGGAGAGAACAGTGAAGGAGTCAGCAATCCTCCTCCCATTGCTCGCACAACGAATTGTGTAACTTCCATGGATGCCAACCTTCGGAAACGGCCGCCGCGTAGCCATCGTCGCCGGGCTGCGGACGCCGTTCGAGCGAGCGGGCACGCTGTTCAAATCGCTCTCCGCGCAGGAGCTCGGCCGCGCAGTAGTCGCCGAGCTCGTCGCGCGCACGGGGCTGGACGGCGAGGAGATCGACACTCTGGTGTTCGGCACCGTGGTGCCGAGCGTGCTCGCGCCGAATATCGCCCGCGAAGTTGCGCTCCTCCCAATGCTGCCCAAGGGAATTCCAGCGGTGACGGTGAGTCGCGCGTGCACCTCTGCGAATCAGGCGATCACCGATGCTGCCGACCAGATCGCGCTCGGCCACGCGGACGTGGCGATCGCGGGCGGCGCTGAGTCGCTGTCGAGCGTTCCGATTTTGCATTCGCGCGGATTCGCGGATGCGCTCGTCGCGGCCTCCAAGGCGAAGTCGCTGCCGGCTCGCATGGGCGCACTCGCGCGCATCCGTCCGCGCGACCTGATTCCCATCACGCCGGCGATCGCCGAGCCGTCGACGGGCGAGACGATGGGGCAGAGTGCGGAGAAGATGGCGAAGCTCAACCACATTCCGCGCGACGAGCAGGATCAGTTCGCGCTGCGGTCGCACCGGCTCGCGGCGGCAGGAACGCAGGACGGCCGGCTCACCGCCGAGATCATGCCGTACTATGTGCCGCCGAAGTACTCGGAGGCGGCGCTCAGCGACAACGGCATTCGCTCTGATTCCACCCCCGAGGCGCTCGCGGCGCTCAAGCCCGTGTTCGACCGGAAGTACGGCACGGTGACGGCGGGCAACTCGTCGCCACTCACCGACGGCGGTGCGGCGGTGATTCTCATGAGCGAGGAGCGTGCGCGCGCGCTCGGCTACACTCCCATCGCGTACATCAAGTCGTACGCGTACGCGGCGCTCGATCCGGGGGAGCAGCTGCTGCAGGCTCCGGTGCTCGCGGCGCCGATAGCGCTCGCGCGCGCGGGACTCGAACTCGGCGACATCGACCTCGTGGAGATGCACGAGGCGTTCGCGGCGCAGCTGCTGAGCACTCTGCGCGGCTTCGAGAGCCAGGAGTGGGCGGAGCGCGCTGGGCTCACGCAGCCGGTGGGGGAGGTGGACCGCTCGCGGTTGAACGTGATGGGCGGCTCGATCGCGATCGGGCATCCGTTCGGCGCCACCGGCGCGCGCATCACCATGACGCTCGCGAACGAGCTGCGCCGGCGCGGCGGACAGTTCGGACTGATGACGCTGTGTGCCGCGGGCGGGATGGGGTTCGCGATGGTGCTGGAGAACGCGTCATGAGCGCGCTCACCACGGAGATGCGCGACGACGGAGTTGCCGTCGTCACGTTCGACCTGGCCGGCGAATCGGTGAACAAGCTCAGTCGCGAAGTGATCGACGAGTTCCGCCTCCTCATGGATCGCGTGGACACGGACTCGTCGGTTCGCGCAATCGTACTGATCTCGGGGAAGCGCGATCTGTTCATCGCCGGTGCAGACATCGAGCAGTTTCTCGAGCTTCGCACCGCGGCGGAGGCGGAGGCGATGAGCCGCGAGGGGCAGGAGATGGTGGCGCGGATCGAGAAGCTCCGCGCGCCGGTCGTCTGCGCCATCCATGGTACGTGCGTGGGCGGAGGGCTCGAGACCGCGCTCGCTTCTGCGTACCGCATCGCGACGGATCATCCCAAAACCGTGCTCGCGCTCCCCGAGGTCCAGCTCGGACTCATTCCGGGTGCGGGCGGAACGCAGAGGCTGCCGCGCCGAGTGGGGTTGCGGCAGGCGCTCGACATGATCCTGCAGGGGAAGAACGTGCGTGCGAAGAAGGCGCTGCAGATCGGGCTCATCGACGAGCTCGTGCATCCGTCGATTCTGCTCGACGTCGCGCTCGATCGTGCCGCGAAGCTCGCCGCGGGCACGATCGCGCGCGAGCGCGGGCGTGCGGCGCACGGGATTTCGGATGTGCTGCTGGAGGACAATCCGGTGGGACGGTCGGTGGTGTTCCGGAAGGCGCGCGAAGCCACGCGGAGCGCGACCAAGGGAAACTACCCCGCGCCGCTCGCGGCGATCGATGCGATCGAGCAGTCGTACGGCGGCGACAGCGCGCGCGGCTTCGCCACCGAGGCGCGATTGTTCGGCGAGATGGCGGTGACGGATGTGAGCCGCCAGCTGATCTTTCTCTTCTTCGCGGGCGCGGCGCTCAAGAAGGACACGGGCGTGAGCAGCGCGGGCGTCGTGCCCACGCCGGTGGAGAAGATCGGGGTGCTCGGCGCCGGATTCATGGGCGCCGGGATCGCGGCGATCGCCGCGATGCAGGGCACGGTCGTCCGGCTGAAGGACGCGCAGACCGATCGCGTGGGGAAAGGGCTGCGCGAGGTGAATGGGATTCTGCGCGACCAGCTCAAGCGCAAGCGGATCACGAAGCGTCAGCTCGATGATCAGCTCACGCTCATTGGCGGCACGACCGACTACTCGGGGTTCGGCACCGCGCAGATCGTGATCGAGGCGGTGTTCGAGGATCTCGCGGTGAAGCGTGCCGTGCTCGCGGAGGCGGAGGAGGCGGCGCCCAAAGCGATCATCGCGTCGAACACGAGCACGATCCCGATCGCGCAAATCGCATCCGCTGCCCGGCATCCCGAGCGCGTGCTCGGAATGCACTTCTTCTCACCGGTCCAGAAGATGCCGCTGCTCGAGGTCGTGCGCGCGCAGCGGACCAGCGATACGGCTCTGGCGACGGCCGTCGCGTACGGCAAGAAGCTCGGGAAGACCGTGATCGTGGTGCAGGACGCGCCGGGGTTCTACGCGAATCGTATTCTGGCGCCGTACGTGAACGAGGCTGGGCTTCTTCTCGACGAGGGCGTGGCGGTGGATGCGATCGACCGCGCGTTGGTCGAGTTTGGATTTCCAGTGGGACCGCTCACGCTCATCGATGAGGTGGGGCTCGACATCGCCGGAAAGTCGAGCGCGACGATGATCGCGGCGTTCGGCGACCGGATGGTCCCGTCGGTGTCGATCGCCCGCGTGATCGAGTCCGGGCGCACCGGTCGCAAGGGCGGGAGTGGTTTCTACAGATACGAGCAGGGAAAAAAGAAAGGAGTCGATGAGTCGGTGTATCCGATCTTCTCCAGCAGCGGACAGCGGCTCGGACTCGGCGCGCGCGACATCGTGGAGCGGTGTGTATTCGCGATGCTCAACGAGGCGGCACGCTGCCTGGAGGAGGGAATCATCGGCAGTCCACGCGATGGCGATGTCGGCGCGGTGTACGGCATCGGTTTCCCTCCATTCCGCGGCGGCCCCTTCCGATATCTGGACACGCTCGGCATCCCGACCGTGATTCGGGCGCTCGAGGTTCTCGACGGCCGCTTCTCGCCGCGCTTCCGCCCCGCGGCTCTGCTCCGGCAGATGGCGTCCAACGGAGCGCGATTCTATCCGGATCGGGGAAGGCCGCGCTGACCGCGGAGGCGCTGCACAGCCGAAGTTGACGAGTTGATGACATTGTCGGAGAGGTCGCACGTCCCGGCCATTGCCGATGTCTCGAATTCCATATAAATGAGTGGGGTGACGCCACTCCGCTGGTTGTTCGATCGCGGCGCCCCTTCCACACCATCCGGACGTTCCCCTCACGTTCGGAGTACGGGGTTGATCGCGGTACTCGTGCTCGCACTATTCGCCACCGTCGCGCTAACGGCGCAGGCGTGGCTGGCCGCGCGCGCCCAGCGCACCGCGGCCGAGGCGGCGGTGCGGGACTACGCGCGCTTCGCGGCGAACAACTACGCGATGGACACGCAGCGCTCGCTTCGCCAGAGCGCGCTCGCGATTTTCTCGTGGCTGGGTGGCAAGAGCAGCCGACTCGAGGCGGACAGCCTGTTCGATCTACGCGTGCTGCAGGACGCCGCCGACGATGTAAAGCACTGCGAGTGCATGTGGGATCCGAAACCGCAGTATTTCTTTCGCTACGTTCCGTCCACGAACGAGCTCAAGACGGCTGGGCGGATCACGCCATCGGCGATGGAGCTGGGCGTGCTGCGCGACTCGATCAAGGGCGAGCCATCGATGCCGCTGTTCGACGCGCCGCGGGTGCTGCGGGGCGCGTTTTATCTCGTGACGTTCCCGGATTCGAGCGGCGAGAAGATCCTGCTGCTCACGGCGCTGCACGGCGTGCGCGGCGCGCCGGACGCGATGTACGGCTTTGCGACTACGCTGTCGTCGTTCGCGCCGCAGACGTTCGGCATGATCACGAAGATGCCGCTGCTGCCGCCGTCGCTCACGAAGGGGGTACCGAACGACAGCCTCTTTTCGGTGAAGGTGTGGGACGGGCATCACCTCGCGTGGCAGTCGCGCTGGGCCAAGGACACGGTGTACGCCGGTATCTCCTCCCTGTGGGGGGATGGCGTAGATAGCAAGTCACGCGTGCAGGTGGCGATCCTGCCGGAGATGGCGTCGAGGCTGCTGATCGGCGGCATGCCGCGAAGTCGTGCGCCGCTGCTCATCGCGCTCTGCGTCCTCACCTGCGCGCTTCTGCTCAGCGCCTACATCCTGACGCGCCGAGCGCAGGAGCTCGCGGCGATCCGCGACGACTTCACGTCGAGCGTATCGCACGAGCTGCGCACGCCGCTAGCCGAGATCATGGTGTACGCAGAAATGCTCCAGCTGGGTCGAGTGCCGGCGCCCGATGAGCGGTCGCACGCGATCGCGGTGATCGTGCGCGAGGCTCGGCATCTGACTCATCTCATCGACAACGTTCTGCTCTTCTCGCGTGCCTCGCGTGAACAGCCGACGCCGCCGCCCGCGCAGCTCCTTCCTCTGGCGCCGCTCATTCGCGAGGTCGCGCACACGTTCGCACCGCTCGCGCGGCAACACGGAATCTCGATTTGCGAGAATCTGGACGAGAGTCTCGCCGCCGCGATAAGTGCGCCCGTGCTGCGGCACGCGCTGGTGAATCTGCTCGACAACGCCGCGAAGTATTCACCCGCGTCGTCCGTGGTCACCGTGGGCTCGGCGCGCCACGGCGGATGCGTGCGCATCTGGGTGGACGATCAGGGACCGGGCGTGCCGGAGGCCGACCGCGAGCGAATCTGGGAGCCGTACGTGCGCCTGGCTCGCGATGTTCGCTCGTCGTCCACGGGGAGCGGTATCGGGCTGTCGGTCGTGCGGCACCTGGCGGAGCGTTATGACGGGCGGGCCTGGGTGGAGGAAGCACCGAACGGGGGCGCACGATTCGTGATCGAGCTGGTGGGTGGCACCGTTCCGTCTGAAACATCGGCGGGCGCGCTGACGTATACACCTGCATCGGCCGTGCACGGCGCATTCTGACAAGGAGAGCTCCATGGCGCGCATTCTGGTAGTTGAAGACAGCGTCGACCTGGCTCGCGCGCTGCGCACCAATCTCGAACTGGAAGGGCACGAGGTGGGGGTCGCACTCGACGGCGAGCGCGGACTGGCGCTGGTGCGCACGTCGCGTCCCGATCTCATAGTGCTAGACCTGATGCTTCCGAAGATGGACGGCTATCTCCTGTTGCGCGCGATGCGAGGCGAGGGGCTGCACATGCCGGTGCTCATCCTCACGGCGCGTTCGGACGAAGCGGAGAAGGTGCGCGGCTTCCGGTGGGGGGCGGACGACTACGTCACGAAACCGTTCAGTCTCATCGAGCTGCTGGCGCGCATCGAGGCGCTGCTCAGGCGTTCGCGCCACGTGGCGACTGTCGCCGCGTCGAATGATAGCGCGGTGTGCTTCGGCACGATCGAGGTGCATCCGTCAAAGCGGCTCGTGACGCGGCAGGGTGCGCCGGTGCCGCTGCGCCCCAAGGAATTCGATCTGTTGATGGCGCTCGTGCGACGTGATGGCTCGGTGGCGCAGCGCGCGGAGCTGCTGCGCGAGGTGTGGGGCTACAAGCCGGCGATGGTGAGTCGCACGATCGACACACACATCGTGGAGCTGCGGCGCAAGCTCGAGGACGATCCGTCGTCCCCACGGCATTTCCTCACGGTTCGGAAAACGGGATACCGCTTCGAGCGCTGATCGTCGCACACGAAGGCGACGACGCTCTGACCATCCGCTGACAGTTCCACCTTCGCGCGTGCGAATTCCGTACGAGGGTCGCCAACTCAGCAGCGTCGCCTACAAAGGTTCTCTAGCGTGCAGCATGCACGGGCCTGCCTCTCGAATCGCCGCGTCGTGTTTCGACGACCGCGTCTTCCGCGTGGCCCGCCCGATTGTCAGCGCACCCACCGTCTTCCGCGATGGCGGAAGGAGGACCCATGGTATCGAAACTTCGTCAGGCCGGTGCATTGCTCGCCTTCCTTTCGCTCGCCGCTACGGCGGCGAGTGCCCAGCAAGCCACCATTTCCGGTCGCGTCACGAGTGACGCCGGTACGCCGCTCGCCTCGGCGAGCGTGTTTCTGGATGGCATGAGCATCGGCACGATCACGCGCGACGACGGCCGCTATTCGCTGGTCGTCCCTGCCGCGCGAATCAATGGACAGACCGCGTCGCTGGTTGCGCGGCTCATCGGTTTCAAGTCGGTGGCCTTTCCGGTGACGCTCGCGAACGGCGCGATCACGCACGACTTCGTGCTCGCCACGAATCCGCTTCGACTGGGCGAGATCGTGATCACGGGCACCGGCACGTCGTCGTCAGCCGAGAAGCTGGGGAACGTACGCAATCACGTGGATTCGACGGCGATCACGCGCAGCAATGAATCGAACGTCGTCGAGTCGCTCGCCGGCAAGGCACCGAACGTCGAGGTGACGGAGTCGAGCGGCGAGCCGGGCGCGGGCTCGTACATCCGCATTCGCGGAACGCGCAGCCTCGCGTCGGGCAATAGCCAGCCGCTGTTCGTCGTGGATGGAGTGCCGATCGACAACAGCAGCTTTTCGACCACGAACTTCAATCCGAACGATGGATTGCTCTCCGGTGAGATCGAGGGCACCGCGCAGGCGAACCGCGCGTCCGACATCAACCCGAACGACATCGAGAACATCGAGATCCTCAAGGGGGCGGCGGCCGGTGCGCTGTACGGTGCGCGCGCGGGACAGGGCGTGATTCTCATCACGACGAAGAGCGGCAGGGCTGGCGCGACGCGCTACTCCGCGCAGAGCAAGCTCTCGTTCGATGACATCAACAAGAAGTATCCGCTGCAGACGCGCTACGGACAGGGATACTACGGGCAGTCGCCGCAGGAACTGAACGCGGATGCCGCTGGCAATCCCGATCCCACGGCGTGCGACAACATCTCGAACTTCTTCTGCCGCACGAGCTGGGGCCCCGATCTGAGAGTGACGGGCGCCAAGGTTTACGATCATGCGACGGAGGCGTACACCACCGGTCACACCACAGACAACAATCTCACCGTCTCGGGCGGAAGCGACCGGACGTCCTTCTTTCTGAGCGGCTCGTATCTGTACGACCGCGGCATCTTTGTGGGGCCGAACAACAACTACCAGCGCTCCACCGTTCGCCTCAAGGCCACGCAGAAGCTCACCGACCGGTTCGATATCGGCGGCAACATTTCCTTCGCCGATGCGCGGGGCAATTACGTCGAGCGCGGAAATACGACGGATGGGCTTCAGCTCGGACTGCTGCGCACCCCGCCGGACTGGAACAACATGCCGTACAAGGGTCCGAACGGGCAGATCACCTTCCGCTTCCAGCATCCTACTCCCGGCGACGTCACGAGTGATCGCGGTTGGAACAATCCATTCTGGACACTCAACGAGGGCGTGCACAACTCTCAGCTTGGGCGCGCGTTCGGCAATCTGAACGCGAACTTCGAAGCGGCCGACTGGCTGAAGTTCGCGTACGTGCTGGGGGGCGACTACTACACGGACGAGCGCCTCGAGGGCGCGCCGCAGGGCTCCGCAGCAACAGGCGGAGAGAACGTCGGGCGTGTCACGGAAGGGAAGATCGTTAACTACGAGCTGAATCAGAACCTCACTGCGACCGCATCGCACACGTTCAGCCCGAGCTTCAGCGGCACGTTTACGATCGGCAACACGCTCGACGACCGAAACTTTCGCCAGCTGTCGGATGTCGGTCGCACGCTCGTTGCGCCGGAGCCGTTCAATCTGGCGAACACGGTGACTCGCGATCCGACGATCGACGCGGTTCAGGAGATCAGGAACGTCGGCTTCTTCGGACAGGCGACGATGGATCTGTTCGACCAGCTGTACCTCACAGGTGCGCTGCGCAACGATGGCTCCTCTACGTACGACCGGAATCACCTGCGCGCATGGTTCCCGAAGGCGAGCGCGGCCTGGACGTTCTCGAAGGTGCTCCCGATTCCGGGCGTGTCGTACAGCAAGCTGCGCGTCGCGTACGGCGAGGCCGGCCAGGAGCCGCTGCCGTATCTCACCACCCAGACCTACGCGAGCGCAGCCTTCCCGACGATCGCGCAGGGCGTCGCCCTCACGCCGACGTATGGCGGATTCGGCGGACTGGCATCGAGCATCACGAAAGCGACGACGAGCCTTTTACCGGAGCGCACGCGCGAGTTCGAGGGCGGAGCGGACTTCGGATTCTTCAACGACAAGGCCGATCTCGGAATTACGTACTATCACGCCACAACGAGCAACGTGATTCTCACGCAGCAACTCGCGTCGTCGTCCGGCTATTTCCAGCAGGTGCAGCAGGGCGCGAAGTTCCGCAACACGGGACTGGAGCTCACGGCAAACGTTCGCCCGGTGACGAGGCAGAACTTCTCGTGGGAGATCGGTGCCCAGTGGGCGCGGAACCGCAGCACGGTGCTCGATCTGCTCGGCGCCAAGTTTGTGCAGCTCGACCCGACGTACAACACGCCGCAGGAAGTCGCGATCAAGGGCCAGCCGATCGGCGTGATGTACGACTTCGGTTTCGCGAAATGCGGCATTAGCCCCGACGGCATGAGCGCGGTGATCGCGAACGTCGATCTCGCAACGGTGTGCGCGGGACAACCGAAGGGAGCGCTGTACATCGGCCCGGATGGTTTCCCCGTGCTCGACAACAATCAGCGCGTAATCGGCGACCCGAACCCGAAGTGGACGGGGAGCGTGCACACGTCGCTGCAATACCGGAAGTGGACCTTCTCCGGCCTCCTCGACATCAAGCACGGCGGCGTCATCAACAACGGCACCAAGGGCGCACTCGAGGCCTACGGCACGCACAAGGACACTGAGCAGCGCGCCGACTGCACGGCCGACGCGGCGGGCAACACCGTGTGCACCGGCAATCTCAAGACGTTCGGTAAGGGTGGATGGTACAACGGGCCGGTGGTTGGCCCGGGCGCAGGCACCCCGGTGTCGATCGGCGTCAACTGGTATTCGGAGGGCCCGCTTTTCTTCGCCGGCAACAACGAGGCGTTCAACGAGGACGGCGGTTACACGAAGCTCCGCGAGATCTCCGTGGGCTACAGCTTCGACAACTCGTTCGTAAAGAACCGGCTCGGACTCACGAGCGTCGATCTTCGCGTCGCCGGCCGCAATCTCTACACGTGGACGAAGTACAGCGGCTACGACCCCGAGACGAATCTGGGTGGGGCCACTGGCCACTCGCTCGGCCTCGACTACTTCAATCAGCCGCAGTCGCGCTCTTTCGTGATCACGCTCGGACTCAACCGCTAACCGACTGGAGGACTCGCAATGCGAAAGTCATTGATGCTCGCGGGAGCCGCGTCGCTCGCGGCCAGCGCCGTGGGGTGCACCAGCTTCCTGACCGACAAGACGGCGTCGCAGGATCCGAACAACCCTGCGACTGTCACGACGGCGCAGCTGTTCACCGCCGTGCAGGCAGGACAATTTCTCGAACAGGAGGGGAACCCGGCGTTCATCAGCTGCCTCTGGATGCAACAGTGCCAGGGCGTTGGCGGGCGGTTCGTGAGCCAGGAGAGCGAATACACGATCACCAATGCAACCGCGAACGCGGATTTCGCCGCAGTGTACGGCGGCGGCGGGCTGATCGACATCAAGACGATCGAAAGCCGATCTGATGCCGCGGGCGACCTGCAGTTCAAGGGAATCGCCGAGGTGTGGGAGGCGCTCGTGATCGGCACTGCGGCTGATGTGTGGGGTGACATCCCGTATCGCGAGGCAGCGGGCAATGTCGCGCAGCCGCACTTCGATCCACAGCTCCAGGTGTACGATGACATCGAGGCGAAGCTGGATCAGGCGATAACGGATCTCGCGGGTGCCGGTCCCGGGCCCGGTGCGAACGACTTCGTCTACGGCGGCGATGTGGCAAAGTGGACGGCCGCCGCGAACACGCTAAAGGCGCGCTATCACCTGCATCTGGTCGAGGTGCGGGGTAGCACCGAATATCAGCACGCCATCGATGCCGCGACAAACGGCATCGCAACACACGCCGGGGACTTTCTGACGTTCCACACCACCGCGACCTTCGAGCGAAATGTCTGGTATCAGTTCCAGGTAAATTCCGGCTTTGGCGACGATCTCGTCGCCGGCGCGACGCTCGTGAGCCTCATGAATGCGCAGAGCGATCCGCGCCGGCCGCAGTACTTCGGAAAGACGCCGAGCGGCCTGTACGGAGGTGTGGACGTGAACGGCGCGCCGAGCCCGAACGGGATCTCGGGACTCAAGGGACTTCGCAACGAGCCGGGATTTCGGCAGCCGCTGGTTACCAGCGACGAGAATTCGCTGATTCTCGCGGAGGCGAACTTCGTGCTCCACGGAGCGGGAGCGGCGCAACAGTTCCTGGACCAGGAGCGCACGAGCAACGGCTTGTCGTCGATTCCGGCCACGCTTAACTCGATCATGACCGAGAAGTACATCGCGCTTTTCCAGAACGTGGAAGCGTGGAGTGACTACAAGCGCACCTGCCTGCCGGCGCGAACGCCGTTCAACTCGCCCACGTACGGAGACAAGATACCGGGCCGCTTGTACTACGGCTCCGGAGAGGAGGCGACGAACGCGAACGCGCCAAGCTCCGCCGAGCAGCTGCAGCACGGCGGTGATGTTGTGAGCGGCGCCGGCATCAGTGGCTTCCGCAATCCCAACGACCCTAATCCCTGCCCGTAGCTTGCGCGGGAGAATTCGTATGACGCGAAGCCCATCGGCATCTGCCGGCGGGCTTCGCGCTATTGCGCTGTCTCCACCACCACGGCGGTACCGTAGCAGAGTACCTCCGTGACTCCCTGCATCACTTCCGTGGCGTCGTACTGGATGCCGACGACGGCGTTCGCGCCCAGCGCTTCCGCATGCCAGAGCATCAGGTCGAAGGCGTCGCCGCGCGTCTTCTCGCAAAGCTGAGTGAGGATCGTGATGTTGCCGCCGGCCAGCGTCTGCAACGCCGCGCCGATGTTCCCGAATACCGATCTCGACCGCACTATGATCCCGCGCACGACGCCGAGCTGGCGCGTGATGCGGTAACCTTCGAGGGTCCATGTGGTGGTGGTCAGATTGTGCTGCATCGCGCGCTCCGCAAGGGATGCGCGATGATCGCCCCCCACCGGCGTGTGCGCAATGGCGCCGCGACCTATCCGGCCCGTGCTCGCGCCGATAAAATTCCTCGTCCTCGACCCAGACGAGATGCGATCAACCTTCGGACTATTCGCGATCCTCCTCGCGGCGCCCGCCGCCGCTCAACAGCCGAGCGTCGATTTCACGGTCGATGCGATCACGCACGGCGCGTTCGCCGGCGCGACGCTCCCGGAGCCGCACTGGCTCGCCGACGGGAGCGCGTATCTCGATCTCCGCGCATCTCCCGGCGGCGGCGGCGACATCATCCGCGTGAACGCTACCAGTGGCGCCACCACAGTCGTGGCGCCGGCAAAGATGCTGGTAGGCGCGGACGGCGCGCCGCTCGTCGTCGAGGGGATCGTGCCATCGGCTGACGGCGCGAAGATTCTTCTCTTCCACAACTCCGTACGAGTCTGGCGCCAGAACACTCGGGGCGTGTACGACGTGCTCGATGTCGCGAGCGGCCGCGTGACGCCGCTCTCCACGAAGCCCGGGCTCCAGATGTTCGCCAAGTTCTCGCCGGACGGCCGCCGCGCGGCGTTCGTGCGCGACAACAATCTCTTCGTCACCGATCTCGCTTCGCACGAAGAGCAGGCGCTCACCACCGATGGCAGCGACGTCATCATCAACGGGACGAGCGACTGGGTGTACGAGGAAGAGCTCTCGGTTCGCGACGCGTTCCGGTGGAGTCCCGACTCGAAGAAGATCGCGTTCTGGCGATTCGACCAGTCGGCCATTCCGATCTTCCCGATGATCGACGAGCTCTCCGTGCCAGCGCGGATGATCCCGCTCCGCTATCCGCGCCCCGGCGACCCGAACTCGAAGGTCACGGTGGGAGTCGTCGACGTGGAGTCGCGCGCGACGACGTGGCTGCACACCGGCGACGGCGAGTACATCGCCGCGATGGCGTGGGCCGGTGCGGACAGCGTGACGGTCCAGCGCTTGCCACGCATACAGAATCGGATCGACCTCCTGATGCTCAGCGCCGCGACTGGTGACGGCCGCACTGTGCTCACCGAGCGCGACTCCGCGTGGGTTGACGTTGACGACGACACGCCTCGCTGGGTGGCAAATGGCACGATGTTCCTCTGGGCGAGCGAGCGGAGCGGATGGCGTCAGTACTATCTATATCGTCGCGACGGCACACTCGTGAGTCGCGTGACCCGCGATGGCGTCGACATCTCGTCGCTCTCGGGCGTGGACGAGAAGCGCGGCTATCTCTACGCCCTGGCGGCTTCGCCCTCGCCCATGCAGCGCCAGCTCTTTCGCTACGCGTTGCGCGGCGGCGCCGAGATGCGCGTTACCACCGAGGCCGGCACGCACACCGTGAGCGTCGCGCCCGACGGCTCGGCGATGGTGGACTCGTATTCCACCGCGCAGCTGCCAGCAGCAGCATCGCTCGTGCAGCTCGCGACTAACGGTCCGCGCAAGGTACTCGAATCGAACGCGAAGCTGCGCGAGGAGCTCACGCACTCAACCCGAGCACCAGAGTTCTTCCACGTGCCGATGCCTGACGGCACGCTGCTCAATGCCATGCGCATCGTGCCGCCCGACTTCGACAGCACACGCAACTACCCCGTGCTCATGTACGTCTACGGCGGCCCCGGATCGCAAACCGTCGCCGATGGCTATGGCGGCGATCGCTATCTCTGGCATCAGATGCTCGCGCGAAAGGGATACGTCGTCGTGAGCGTGGACAACCGCGGCACCGGCGCGCGCGGCGCCGCGTTCCGGAACATCGTCTATCTCCATCTCGGCATTCACGAGTCGGACGACCAGATCGCCGCCGCGCGGTGGCTCGCGAAGCAGCGCTGGGTGGATCCGGCGCGCATCGGCATTTGGGGATGGAGCTACGGCGGTTACATGGCCGCCATCACCTCGTTCCGCGGCGGCTCGATCTTTCGCTCGGCGATCTCCGTCGCGCCGGTGACGGACTGGCGGCTGTACGACGACATCTACACCGAGCGCTACATGCGCACGCCCGCCGACAACGCCAGTGGCTACCACGACGGCTCGGCGCAGGAGTACGTGAAGGGACTCACCGCGAGCTACCTGCTCGTGCACGGAACCGGCGACGACAACGTGCATCTGCAGAACTCCATTCAACTCATCGACAAGCTGCAGGCAGCCAACAAGCAGTTCGAGCTGATGCTCTATCCCGGTCGAACGCACTCGCTCTCGGGCGGCAATTCGCGCACGCATCTGTATACCCTGCTCACGCGATTCGTCGACGAGACGTTGGGCGACGGCCGGCATGCAAGCCACGACAGCGGTCACGTGACCAGGTGAGACTGCGCAAGCTGATCGCCAGCGCCGCGCTCGGCGCATTCGCCGGCTGCGCGGGACACGGCGCGACCACGCCGGCGCCGGCGCACGGCACGCTGCCGCGCACGCGCGCCGAACGCACGTCGTATTCGGAGACGTCGACGTACGCGGATGTCATCGCGTTCATCGACTCGCTGCAGCACGCCGGCGTCCCGATGAGCCGCCAGCTGCTAGGCCGTACGACCGAGGGGCGCGCGCTTCCGCTGCTCGTGCTCTCGCGACCGCTCGTGTCGACGCCGGCCGAGGCGAGGGCGCTGCACCGTCCGATCGTGTACGTGCAGGCAAACATTCACGCGGGGGAGGTGGAAGGGAAGGAGGCGCTGCTCGCGCTGGTGCGCGATCTCGCGTCGAGCCAGAACAACATGCTCGACTCGATCGTACTCATCGCCATCCCCATATACAATGCGGACGGCAACGAGCGATTCGCGCCGCAGGCGGTGAATCGCACGGAGCAGAACGGCCCGGAGCGCGTGGGCCAGCGGCCGAACGCGCAAGGCTTCGATCTCAATCGCGACTACGTGAAGGCGGAGGCGCCGGAGACGCGGGCGTCGCTCGCGGCGTTCGCGAGGTGGGATCCGGATGTGTTCGTGGACCTGCACACGACGGACGGCAGCTTCCACGGTTACGCGCTCACCTACGCGCCGTCGCTGAACCCGGCGTCGCTGCGCGCGGGGGCGTACACGCGGGACTCGCTCCTCCCCGAACTGCGACGACGCATGCAGACGCGCGATGGTTTCGCGGTGTTCGACTACGGCAACTTCGATACGCAGTACGAGGAGCGCGACATCTCGGATACGGTGAAGGGAGGGTGGTACAGCTACGACCATCGTCCGCGCTTCGGCACGAACTATTTCGGGCTTCGCCAGCGGGTATCGATATTGAGCGAGGCGTATTCGCACGATCCATTCGAGCGGCGAGTGAAGTCGACGTACGCGTTCGTGCACGAGATCCTGTCGCTCGTGGCGGAGCGTGGGACTCGCATCTACGAGATCGAACAGAACGCTGACTCGATGCTCGCGCGTGGGGACACGGGCCTTCGCGTTCCGATTCGGTCCGCGCTTACGACGTCGCCCGACACGCTTCCGGTGATTTTCGAGGTGATGGCGCACACGGGCGACTCATCGCTTACCCAGCCGGGAGTGCCGCGGGGCTTTCGGCGCACGGGGGAATTCAGGACGCGGCCGATGCCGGTGTTCGTCCGCTTCAATCCCACGATGACGCGGCGGATTCCGAACGCGTGGGTCGTCCCGGCCGCGGACAGTGCGGCCGTGGCGCTCCTGCGACTGCACGGCATCGAGGTCGAGCACCTGCCCTCCGGAGTTGGCGGGGCGATGAGCGAGTTCATCATCGACTCGCTCCATTCGAACCCGAAGGAGTTCCAGAAGCATCACGAAACTCGCGTGTTCGGCCGCTGGCGCACGGGCAGCGCGCGGATAACGAGCGACATGTGGGTCGTGCGCGGCAACCAGAGGCACGCGGTGGTGGCGATGTACCTGCTCGATCCCGAGAGCGACGATGGACTCGCTACCTGGAACGTATTCGACCGAGAGCTAGCCGCGGGCGGCACGTATCCCGTGCGGCGATTGCTGATTGGGCCCGACGGTACGCCATGATGCGCGAGTCGGCACGGCGTATTCACTCCGCTAGCTTGCACACCACGATGCGCGCGCGGTAGCGTTCGCCGTCCCCATACCCTGTCTCAATGCTTCGAAGAACACTGCTGTATCTCTCCAACCAGCCGCGTGTTTTCAGCCTGGTGAGGCGCAACGGCTTCGCGAAGCGATTCGCATCGCGCTTCGTCGCCGGCGAGACGCTCGACACCGCGCTCGCCGCCGTGCGCGCGCTCAACGCGCGGAAGATCACCGCGTCGCTCGACCTTCTGGGTGAGAGTGTGACGAGCGAGCCCGAGGCGCGCGCGGCGGCGCAGGAATATCTCGTGATGCTCGACCGCATCCACGAGCAGAAGCTCGACGCGAACGTCTCGGTCAAACTCACGCAGATGGGGCTCGATCTCGACGAGGAGCTCTGCGTGGAGACGATGCAGTCGATTCTCTCGCGGGCGCGCGACTACCAGACGTTCGTGCGGCTGGACATGGAGGGGAGCGCCTACACGGATCGCACGCTGCGCATGTTCGAGGACAGGCTCTATCCGCATTTCAGCGACAACGTCGGCATTGTGCTGCAGAGCTATCTCTACCGCACCAGCGCCGACGTGGAGCGGGCGCTCCTGCTCAAGTGCCGGGTGCGGCTGTGCAAGGGCGCGTACAAGGAGCCTGCGAGCGTCGCGTATCCGGACAAGAAGGATGTCGACGCGAACTACGTGAGATGCATGGAGAAGCTCGTCCAGGACGGCAACTATCCCGGCATAGCGACGCACGATCCCGCGATCATCGAGCAGACGAAGCGATTCGTGAAGGAGAAGAACATCGCGCCGGAGCGATTCGAGTTTCAGATGCTCTACGGCGTGCGACGCGACATGCAGGACCAGCTGGTGCGCGAGGGATACGGGATGCGCGTCTACGTGCCATTCGGCACGCAGTGGTATCCGTATCTCATGCGGAGACTCGCCGAACGCCCGGCGAATCTTGCGTTCATCACCGGCAACGTCGTGCGCGAGATGATGAGCGGCTACAAACAATAGATGGGACGCCACGAACCGCCGGATCACAGCCTTGGTGATGAGCGCACCCTCGGCGGATACATGGCGGTTCATGCGCGGCCGGCAGCCTTCGAGGGTGCCGACAGGCGCTCGTACACCGTGGCGATCGAGACGGATGAAACCGGGGAGCGCGAACGCCCGATCGGTGCTTACCTTCTGTTCGTGCGTTGGGGCGGCGAGCAGCCCGCCGTTACCGGGCATCTCGAGACGCCATTTCTCGCCTGGGGCGCGAACATCGAGGAAGCGGTGACAGCGGCCGGAGCGCTCTCTCTGCATGACGTCAAGCGCGAACTCGATGCACTCACCGGTACACCCACGCAGTCATCGCGCCCGTGGTGGGATGCGATGCGCGACGAGGGCACGGACCGTGAGCCCTGATGCGGCCTCGACGATGAACGTGACTGGCGAGGGGCGAGGCGTGGTGCTCAACGGCACCGGGGGCATTTGGAACGTTCGCACGTCGGACGGGGCGACGCGCGAGGTCTCGATTCGCGGCCGACTCAAGCAGGAGGGCGCGGAGAAGCTCGCCGTGGGCGACGACGTCCGCATCGAGCCGGAGGAGCGCGGCGACAGCTGGGCGATCGCCGAGATCTATCCGCGGCGCTCGCGCCTGGCTCGCCGAGCGCCGGGTGGCGCGCGCGGCGAGCGCGTCGTCGTAGCGAACATCGATCAGGTGATCGTCGTGTTCGCATTCGCGAAGCCCGAACCGCATCCGCGCATGCTCGATCGCTTTCTCGTGATCGCCGCGGCGAACGACATCAGCGCGCGCATCGTGCTCAACAAGTACGATCTCGCCGATGCGCCGCCGCCGTGGCTGGACGAATACCGGATTCCAGGATATCCGATTCACATCACGAGCGCGCGCGAGCGCATCGGCCTCGAGGAGCTGGCCGCGGCGCTCCACGAAACCGTGTCGGCGCTCAGCGGACCATCTGGTGTGGGAAAGTCCTCGCTCATCAATGCGATTTACCCGGGGCTCAACCTGCGCGTAGGAGCGATCAGCGAGTCGGTGAACAAGGGTCGCCACACGACGGTTGGCGCGGCGATGCATCCGCTCCCCGACGGTGGCTTCGTCGTGGACACGCCGGGGCTCCGCGAGATCGGCGTGTGGAACCTCGACGCGAACGATCTCGACGCGTGCTTCCTCGAGTTCCGCCCGTTCATCGGCGAGTGCCGCTTCGGCGACTGCCGGCACGTGCAGGAGCCCGGATGCGCGGTGCGTGGCGCCGTCGCGGAGAAGTTGATCGGCGCATCGCGCTACGACAGCTACTGCAAGTTGCTCGGCGAGCTGGAGGCGGGAGAGAAGGAGCCATGGTGAAGACTCTTTCATCGGCCAACACAGTCGGCAAGCTCGGCGCGCCGTGGACCAGGATCGTCGCTTGGCTCGAGCGTCGGGATTGGGACGAGGGCACGCAGCTAATGATCCTCGCGCTGGGCATCGGCGCTGCCTCCGCGCTGGGCGTAGTCGCGTTCTACCGGTTGATAGATCTTGCGTACGGGCTGCTCGTGACGACGATCGGCGCTCGGCTCAACCCCGTCGCGTTGGCGTTCTACCGCCCGCTCGTTACCGCGATCGCGCTCTGGCTCGCGTGGGCGATCGTGAAGTGGGCGCGGCTCCCAGAGGGGCAGACGGTGCCAGATGTGCAGCTCGCGGTAGCAAAGCGCGGCGGCATCGTCCCCTTTCGCCCCGTCGTGTTCCGCACGCTCGCCGCCGTGGTCACGCTCGCGGGCGGCGGGTCCGCCGGCAGCGAAGGACCCACGGCGGTGCTCGGATCCGCGATCGGATCGGCGACGGGACGCGCGCTCCGCTTCCAGCCGCGGCGTCTCAAGATTCTCGTTGGATGTGGCGCCGCAGCGGGGATCTCCGCCGCCTTCAACGCGCCGTTCGCCGGAGCGTTCTTTGCGCTCGAAGAGGTGATCGGATCGTTCTCCATCGGCGCATTCAGCCCGGTGGTGATCGCGAGCGTGGTTGCGGCGATCACCGTGCGTCCGTTTCTGGGTTCGCATCCCGCGTTTCACATCCCGCCGTACGGCAGCATTCGTCCGGCGGCGATCTTTTTGCTCTATCCTCTGCTCGGGGTCGCGTGCGGGCTCGCGTCCGCTCTTTACTCGCGAATGTTTTTCGCAACGGCGGATCTTTTCCAGCGCGTGCGGCCGCTCTGGATTCGGCCGCTGCTGGGCGGGCTCGCGGTGGGCCTGCTCGTCTACGCTGGCGGTGGTGCGCTTGCCGGCACGGGCCATCTCGCGATTCCGATCGAGATGTTCGGCGGCATCGCGTGGTACCTGCTCCTCGGCTTCGCCTTCGCCAAGGCGCTTGCGACTTCGCTCACGATAGGCTCAGGCGGATCGGGCGGGCTCTTCACCCCCACGCTCTTCGTGGGCGCGGCGTTCGGGAGCGGGATCGGCGTGCTCGCGCAGGAGTTGTTGCCGCACTTCGGACTGCATCCCGAGGCGTGGGGGCTCGTGGGGATGGCGGGGTTGATCGCCGGCACGGTGCACGCTCCGATCACGGCGATCTTCATGGTGTTCGAGATGACGGACGACTACAACCTCGTGCCGCCGCTCATGATCGTGTCGGTGATCGCGTACGCGACGGCGCGCCGTTTCGCCAAGCACGGGCTCTATGACGGCTGGCTGGCAAGGCGGGGCGAGCATCTGGCGCACGGCGCGGACCGGGCGATCATGCACCGCCTGCTCGTGCGCGACGTGATGAACACCGCGCCGGTGAGCGTGCAAGCGGGCGCCAGGCTTTCGGAGGTGATCGCGGCGACCTCCGAATCGCGATTCACCACCATTCCGGTGGTCGACGCCGACGGGATGCTGCAGGGCGTAATCACCTTCGCGGAGCTGCGACTCGCGTTGCTCGATCGCGGCGAGCTCGCGCCCCTGCTACTCGCTGAGGATCTCGCAGAGCCGACGGAGGTCGCGCGGGCGAGCGACACGCTACAGACCGCGTTGGCGAAGCTGAACGCTCGTGCCGCCGATCTCCTTCCGATAGTCGAGAGCGAGTCGCACCCGCGACTCCTCGGCGTTCTGACGCGAGAGGACGTGCTCGCGAGCTACGAGCGCGAGCTGATGCACGAGGTGTAGCAGGTTGCTGAAAAAGGAAGAAAAAGACAAAAGAGAGACAGAGAGGCGCAGAGGATACGGAGAGCCGCAGAGGAAAATCGGCTGGGAAGTCCGCCATGGAAGACTTAAGTCCCCCTACTCCTCTGTGTCTCTCAGTTCACCTCTGCGACTCTGCGTCGAGCAGTTCCTGGTTCTTCAGACGATCTGACTCACGATGCCAAGGCGAGTCGGCTCCGGAGTCGCCAGAAAATGAATCCCGTGATCACCGCCGTGACCGCGAGAGCAGCTCCGAACTCGCCCGTCAAATACTTAGTGATGCCCGTGTCCATCGTGACGTTGTCGAAATAACCCTGGATGTACAGATTGTGGCTCGCGTGCAGAAGCACAGCGGGCCACACGCTTCCCGATCGCAGACGGAGCCACGCCATGGGGACGCTGATCCCGAGCACCATTACCGCAAAGCACGCGATGGAGTACGGAACCGACGTCCCGCCGTTGTAGTCGGCGAGGATGATGAGCGGCATGTGCCAGGCTGCCCAGATGCAGCCGCTCACGATCGCGGTGCGAGTGAACGTCGTTCCCTCGGCCAATTTCGGGACGAGAAAGCCGCGCCATCCGAGTTCCTCACCGAGCGCGGATGTGATGCTGAGTACGGTGCCGAGGGCGATGAACCGGAGCGGGCTGGTGTGAAATCGGCTCGAGTCGAACGCGCCGAATCCGGTGAGCCATACCACGACGTAGGCAACCGAGGCGTAAGCGATCGGGAGTGCGTAGCCGAGGAGCAGGAATCGGATCTTACCCGGGCGCCATCCTTCGCCGCGGAGGTTGTGCTGAAAGATCAGTCGCGTGATCATGGCGGCGACACCGGGGCACCACATGAGCATCAACACGTAGCGGCCGCCGCCGAGGTTCAGTGTTTTGGCGGATCCGAGTATGACGTAGAAGACGGTGCTGAATGCGAAGGTAAGGATGAGGAAGGTGGCGAGCTCCCGTTTCAGTCGTGGCGTGAATCGAGTCTCTTGCATTCGTGGATGGGGTTCGGGGGGAGGCTGTGGCGAGGGGAGTCTTGCGCGTGTGGCGCCGGCGGGCAATATTCGTTTTTGGTATGCTGAAGTGGTATACCACCAGTCGGCACAATACACACGAGAGCAACCCCATGATGCACCACGAAGCCCGACTGCGCGACCCTGCGGAACTCCTGCGCCTTAGATGACGCAGCGCATCGCGTACCGGAAGTCGCTGGAAGAGGAGGGGGCCGCCACTCGCGGGCCGGACGGAATCACGATTCGCCGCGTGTCGAGCAACGCCGAGTACGAGGCGTGCGTCGACCTGCAGCACGAGATCTGGGGCGCGGACTATACGGGCACGGTCCCGACCGTGATCCTCACGATTGCGCAGCGCGTCGGAGGTGTCGTCGCCGGCGCGTTCGAAGATGACGGCTCCCTCATTGGATTCGTGTTCGGGCTCACGGGCGTGATCGACGGGGAGCTCGGACACTGGTCCGACATTCTCGCCGTGCGAAGCGAGGCGCGCGACCGCGGAATCGGGCGCCGGCTCAAGCTCTTCCAGCGCGACCTGCTTCGCGCTATGGGTATTCGCACGATGTACTGGACGTACGATCCGCTCGTCGCGCGCAACGCCTTCCTCAATCTCATGCGGCTCGGCGCACGGGCCGCGGAGTACGTGATCGACTTCTACGGAGAGGACACCGGAAGCACTCTGCACGGGGATCTTGGAACGGACCGATGGGTCGTCGCCTGGGACTTGGGGCCAGACACGCGGGAACGGCCGATCGCGGACGAATCGATCACTGCCGATCCCGTGCGCGGTCCAGCGATCGTCAATTCGAGCGGGGGCCAATCGGCACCCGAGCAGTTGGATCTGCCGGACGATCCGGTAGTCCGCGTCGAAATTCCATCCGACATACAGGCGGTGATGACGAACACCCCCGATATTGCACTGGCGTGGCGCACGACCACGCGTCGCGCGTTCACCTGGTATCTCGAACGAGGATACCGCGTGGCAGGATTTGCCGCCGCTCCTGATTCAGGGCGGTGCTTTTACACTTTACGAGCGACGGAGACATGACCGGTACCACGAACGAGGTCCGATTGAATCGCCTCACCCTGCGGGAGATCGGCCTGCCGCTGAAGGAGCCGTTCCGCATTTCGTCCGGCGTGTGCACCGATCGGCGCATCATGCTGCTCGAGCTGCGAGACACCGATGGGACTACGACCTGGAGCGAGTGCGTCGCCGGCGAGGCGCCGAACTACACCTCCGAGACCATCGACACCGCGTGGATCACCACCGTCGAGTACATCGCACCGCGCGTTCTCAACACTACCTTCACGAATCCCGAGCACGTACACCCTGCGCTGCAGCACAACTTTCGCGGCCACGAAATGGCGAAGGCGGCTGTGGAGATGGGGATCTGGGCCGTCTTCGCGGAAAAGGCGCGCGTGCCGCTCGCCAAGCTACTGGGTGGAACGCGCGCCGAGATCGCCACGGGCATTTCGCTCGGCATTCAGGACTCTCCAGCCGCGCTGGTGGAGCGCGCAGGACGGGCGCTCGCGCAGGGATATCAGAAGGTGAAGATAAAGATCGAGCCCGGGCACGACATCGAATATGTTCGCGCAGTGCGAGAGAAATTTCCGCAGGCCCCGCTCATGGCCGATGCCAACAACGCCTACACGCTCGCCGATGCAGCGCATCTCGCTCAGTTGGACTCACTAGGGCTGATGATGATCGAGCAGCCGCTTGCGCACGACGATCTCGTGCGGCACGCCGAGCTGCAGCGAATTCTGCGCACTCCTATCTGCCTCGATGAGTCCATAACGAGCGTGGATCGCGCTGAAGACATGATCACGCTGCAGAGCGGGCGCATAATAAACATCAAGCCGGGACGCGTGGGCGGTTTTCAGCAGTCGCGTGCGATTCACGATCTCTGCATGCGGAACGTCATTCCGGTATGGTGCGGCGGGATGCTCGAGAGCGGCGTCGGCCGCGCGTACAACGTCGCATTGGCATCGCTGCCCAACTTCACCAAGCCAGGCGATGTGAGCCCGAGCGCCCGATACTGGACTCGCGACATCGTCACGCCGGAGTGGACGATGGATGCGAACGGGATGGTGCGCGTGCCCGACGGGCCCGGAATCGGCGTCGCCGTGGATGTGAACAGAATCGACGACCTGACGGTCCGCACGCAGACGCTTCTGGCATGACGGTGGACGTGCCGGAATCGGTGCGCCAGCTTTTTGGCGGCGGGGTTGCGGAGACGCTCGTGAATCTGCGGCGCGACTTGCATCGTCACCCCGAGCTCTCCTGGCAGGAGGAAGCCACCGCGCTTCGCCTCATGCGCGCGCTTCAGGAGCTGGGCATCACCGAGGTAACGCGCGTCGCTCGCACGGGACTCGTTGCGCGCGTCCCCGGACGCACGCGCAGCGGGCCGGCGATCGCACTTCGCGGTGACATCGATGCGCTACCGATCACCGAAGCCACGGGACTCGACTTCGCTTCGGAGACTCCCGGTGTGATGCACGCGTGCGGTCACGATGTGCACGCGTCGTGGGCGGTGGGTGCCGCTCGGCTGCTCGTAGCGAATCCGGCGGAGAGGGATGTTCTCGTGATCCTTCAGCCCGCGGAGGAGCTGGGCGAGGGCGCCGCCGCCGTCCTCGAGAGCGGCGCTCTCGACGACGCACAGATGATTTTCGGTGGGCACGTCGACCGGCGCTTCGATGTCGGACAGGTGGTTGCGCAGGCGGGACCGCTCGCCGCGTCCACGGACAGCTTCACGATCATCGTCACGGGCGCAGGCGCGCACGGTGCGCGGCCGCACGAATCTCACGATCCCATCGTCGGTGCCGCTGCGCTGGTCGGTGCGCTGCAAACGATAGTATCGCGCCGGCTCGATCCGGCGGAGCCAGGCGTCGTCACGGTAGGAACCATCGTCGCGGGAAGCGCATCGAACGTCATCCCCGATCGTGCAGAGCTTACCGGAACGATCCGCGCGACCACGCCCGCCGCGCGCACTCTGCTCGGCACGGAGTTGCGGCGCATGGCGGAGGCAATGGCCGCGGCCTACGACCTCACGGCCTCCGTTCAGCTCTCCGCTGGTACGCCACCGATCGTGAATCCCCCGCAGATCGCTGCTGCCGCGCGCGAGGCCGTCACGAACGTGCTCGGTCTCGATGCGCTCGTCGCGCTCCCCAACATGAACATGGGCGGTGAGGACTTCGCGATGTACATGGAGCGCATGCCGGGCTGCTTCATGCGCGTCGGCGCGCGCGAGCCCGGCACTCGCGCGATTCCAGCACACTCGCCAGCGTTTTACGCGGCGGAGGGCGCGCTCTTCATCGGCGCGGCGGTGCTGGCCGAGTGCGCGCGCGTGGGCGCGCGCCATCCGTACTGACTCGTCATGCGCGACAAACGACAATTCAACGCTACACACTCTTCGGATTCAGAGGAAGAAATGGGACTTTCGATCGTGACTCCGCGGGCGCATGCCCGCTTCAGCGTACCGATGCGTGCGTGCTGGATTCTCTCCGCGCTGGCTCTCGCGGCCGGCGCCGCAGCTGCGCAAACGGCGAGCGGATCGTTCACGCTCGAACAGATCCTCAGCTACACCTACACCGAGGAGCTCACCGCGGCGCCCACGGGAGCTCGCATGGCGTGGGTATTCAATCAGCAAGGCGTTCGCAACGTTTGGGCGGCCGAGGGTCCGGACTTCAAGGCGCGTCAGATCACTGACTATCGCGCCGATGACGGACAGGAGCTCACGCAGCTCTCGATCAGCGCCGACGGCAAATACATCGTGTACGTTCGTGGCGGCGATCACGACGCCAACTGGCCGGCCGAGGGCGGACTGGAGCCTGACCCGGCGCATCTCGCAGCGCAGCCAAAGGTGGAGATCTGGGCCGCTTCGTTCGCCGGTGAGAAGCCGCAGCAGCCTAAGCTCATCGCCGATGGCGACGAGCCCGTGCTTTCGCCGCGCGGCGATCGCGTCGCGTTCACGAAGGACCATCAGATATGGATCGCGACGCTCGACAGCTCGGCTTCGCCGAAGCAGCTGTTCTTCGCGCGCGGCGCGAGTGAATCGCCGGTATGGTCGCCGTCGGGAGACCGTCTGGCCTTCGTCTCCGATCGCGGTGACCACAGTTTCATTGGCGTTTTTACATCCGATTCCGCGCCGATCGAATATCTCGCGCCCTCCACTTCGCACGATGATTCGCCACGCTGGTCAGCCGACGGAAAGCGCATCGCGTTCGTACGGCAGCCCGGAACGGGCGGAGCGCCGGAGACCTTGCTCGATCGGCATCCCGCGCCGTGGGCCATCTGGATAGCGGATGTGGCGACAAGGGAAGGCCACGCAGTGTGGAAGAGCCCGAACACGCTGCTCGGTTCCATTCCCAACACCGCTGGTGAAGCGAATCTGTCGTGGAGCACGAGTGGTCGCATCGTTTTTCTGAGTACGCTCGACGGATGGCCGCACCTCTACTCGATTCCGGACGCGGGTGGCACGCCAACGCTACTGACGCCCGGGAAATTCATGGTGGAGTACGTCACCACGTCCCGCGACGGCAACACCATCGTCTACAACGCGAACACCGGAACCAGCGCTGGTGACTTCGACCGGCGCCATCTCTACTCAGTGCCCGCCGACCGCGCGGTACCGGTCGCTCTCACACCGGGCGATGGACTCGAGTGGCAGCCGCTGATCACTGGTGATGGCAACACCGTCGCCTTCATCGGCGCCGGAGCGCAGCGCTCTCCTCTCCCGATGGTGGTCCCGATTGCCGGAGGCGCCGTTCGCGCCATTGGCAGCGAGGTCGTGCCGAAGAGCTTCCCTGAATCGGAGCTCGTAATTCCGAAGCCCGTCGTCTTTCGCGCCGCAGACGGAACCGTAGTGCACGGCCAACTCTTCGCGCGAGCGGGAGCAACGGCGAGCGCGAAGAAGCCGGGCATCATCTTCGTCCACGGCGGCCCGCCGCGTCAGATGCTGCTCGGCTGGCACTACATGAACTACTACTCGAACGGGTACGCAGTGAATCAGTATCTCGCGAACCACGGCTATGTCGTGCTGTCGGTGAACTATCGGCTCGGCATTGGTTATGGAGAGCGATTCCACAATCCGGCGCACGCTGGACCGTGGGGCGCATCGGAGTATCAGGACGTGCAGGCCGGCGCGGCATACCTGCGCGCGCTGCGCGAGGTGGATGCATCGCGCATTGGCATCTGGGGCGGCTCGTATGGCGGATATCTCACTGCGCTCGCTCTTGCCCGCAACTCGGACGTGTTCAAGGCCGGCGTGGATTTCCACGGCGTGCACGACTGGGCGGCCGACATCGGGCGCTACTTCACCGATGAGCAGTCGCGTTACGAGAAGGGCGACATCAAGCGCGCGATGGACGTAGCGTGGGCGTCATCGCCGGTCGCGTCGATGGCCACCTGGAAAAGCCCAGTACTTCTGATTCAGGGCGACGATGATCGGAACGTGTCGTTCCACCAAACGGTGGACATCGCGCGACGGCTGCAGGCGGTGGGGGTTCCGTTCGAGGAGCTCGTGATCCCGGATGAGATTCACGGCTTTCTGCGATATCACTCGTGGCTCATGGCGGACTCCGCCACGGTGGACTACCTGAACAAGCAGTTCAAGGTGTCCGGGGAGCAGTAACTCCGCTCGGAATCTGGTCGTAAGGGATGTTGAGAATCGGGTACTCGTTCCACCCCTTGTAGTCGAAGTGCCACCACTCGGCGTGATACACCGTGAAGCCCTCGGCCTCCATGGCGTGGCGCAGGAGTGCGCGAAGCCAGCGCTCGAGCGACGTACCGCCCGGATAGTTCGCGAACGCGCGGTCCGACGTTTCGTCGTACGTGCTGACCATGTCCACCGGCTTGCCGGTGGCGAGGTCGTACAGCGAGATGTCGGCGGCCGCGCCGCGATTGTGGCGCGAGCCATCCGCTGGGTCCGCGACGAAGATCTTCTTGTCCGCCGGAACCGCATCCCAGAACATCCGCGTCACGTACCATGGCCGATAACTGTCGTGGACGAGAATGCCGTAACCGGACTTCTTCAGTGCGCGATGCGCGCGCACCAGCGCCTCGGCTGCCGGGCGCTCGAGAAATGCGCGCGCCTGCGGATAGAAGCGCGTGCCCAGGAAGTTGTTCGTCGTCGCGTAGCGAATTTCCAGGTGAATGGTGCTGTCGAGCGACACGAGCTCCACGAGGTCGGCCGCGCGCGGATGCGGCGTCTCGCGAGGCGGCGTGGCCGCTCGCGCCTCGCTCTCGAGATCGGCTATCGGCCGCACGGGCGTCACGTGAAGCTGATTTCCGGAGGCGGGGCCGATCGCGCGCCGAGGGAGCCAGCGCCCACCGATCCGCAGTCCGGTCACCGCGCCGGCGCCGTCGAATGCAAAGACGACCGGTTCGGAATCGAAGTGCGACCCCACAGGGAAGCGGAATGTCGAATCGGATGTGCGCTCGAGGGGTGACTGATAAAACCAGCGAGTGAGCGCGTCGAGACGGCCTCGATCCTCCAGGATGTAGAGGATGTCGTGATCCCAGCCATACTCGCCAACGAGCCGCCGGAGCTGCGGCGGAGTGCCGGAGGGCTTGGCGTCAGCTTCGCGGACGAAACTCCGTGACGTGGCGATCAGCGTGTCGGAACGCGGCACGAGTCGCGTGCCGAATCCAAGCCGATCGTCGCGCACGAGCGTGTCGCCAAGCAGGCGGAGCGTGCCGCGCGTACCACCAGCCGTCGATCGCTCGACAAGCTGCGCCGCACTCGCATCGCTGTCCGAGGGAGCGGTGAGATACGTGAGCTCGATGGCAGAGTCCCCGGTGGTGTAGCGTCCCTCGAGTCGCGCGGCGTCGCGCGCTGCTACCGGAGTGGTCGTGACCCACAAGGGCATCGGCGCCTTCCGCCTGGACGCGACCATCGCACGAAGAGCGGATTTGGCAATGCGCGCGGCTACGGTGTTGGTTGCATCGAGCGTCGTGATGACGACTACCCCCAGCCGCTCGCCGGGAAGCATCTGTAGCGCGGAGGAGAATCCGTAAATGGATCCCTCCTGCGCGAGCTCGCGCATCCCGTCGAGGGTGTCGACGCGAAAGCCGACGTCGTCCTTCGCTCCCGGCGCCGCGAGCGTTGCGGACATGAAACGGCCCAGGTCAGTGACGGTGGTATAGAGTCCGGTGGCAGGCGATTCGCCTGGCCGAAAGCGGGGAGCGGTGATGCGACGGCCGTCGTACGTCCAGAGGTACGCGGTGGCGAGCCGCGATTCGAGCGCCGTCGTTGGCTGGAACGCGCTCTCGTGCATCCCCATCGGGGCGAGCACGTTTCGAGCGACGTACGATGCGAATGGCTGGCGCGTCACGCGCTCGATAACGTATCCGGCGGTCGCCATTCCGGCATTCGAGTACTTCACGCGACTTCCGGGTGCCACTACGACGCTCGTCGCGTTCAGGCTCATCACGGTTCGGGCCAGCGACGGCGCGGTGGTATCGGAGTAGCCACCGACCGGCGGCTCGCGCACGAGCCCGGAACGTTGTGACAGGAGCTGGCGGACACTGATCGTCGTGCCGAACGGATTCGACGGATGAAAGTTCGGTAGATAGCGCGTTACGGGAGAATCGAGATCGATTCGCTTCCGTTCCGCGAGCTGCATGACGCCGAGCACAGTGAAGAGCGACGAGACTGCGCCCACGCGATAGACGGTTTCCGCGTTCGCGCTGAGGTGGCGCGCCGAGTCGGAGGTGCCGAATCCGCGTGCCCACACGATACGGTTGCCGTCGACGAGTGCGATTGAGAGGGCCGGCAGCTGCAGATCGCGCATCTCCTGAGTGATCGCCTGGGTCAGGAACGCGACCGTGGGAGCGTGCTGGCTGTCGGGTTCGATGGTCGCGGCGCGCGATTGTGAGCGCGCGGCGCCGGCAATCGCGGCGAGTCCAAACAGTGCGGCGAGGGTGGAGCGGATGCGTGCGCGGAACATGGGTGCTAGCGCGCTCGTGCTCCCGAGCGCGAGCGCGGCGCCGGGCGTTCGTCGTCGCGGGCGCCGGCCCAGCTTCCACGCTCGCCGTGCTGAGCGATGATGCGTGCGAGTCTCGCCGCGGCGTTGTTCCAGTTCGTCTCCACAGCGGCCTGCGCGGCGTCGGGATCACCGCGGGCGATAGTGGCGGCGATGACCTCGTGTTCCTTCACTGAGGTCGGCAGCTCATCCAGCAGCACGCTCACGTACAGTCGCGTGTACCTCTCGCACTGCGGCTTGATGGCTCGATGCAGCGTGAGCAGGCGGGGGCCGACCACGGAGTTCACGTACGTCTCGTGGAAGTGGAGATCGAGCTCGAAGAATCGCGCGGCGGCGCCGCGATTATGCGATTGCGTAGCCAGCTCGCGATTGAGCTCGCGCATTTGGGAAGCGAGCTCTCTGCGGCGCGCGGGCGGTAGCATCGCGGCGGTGCGAGCTGCGAGCCCCTCGAGGTGTCCGACGATCTGGAAGAGTTCTTCGCCGTCATCCAGGGTGAGGGGGGCGACGATGAGCCGGCGCTCGCGACCCTGGCCGGCGGAAGCGATGAATCCTTCCTGCTCGAGGCGGTGGAGGGCGCTACGCACGGGTGTGCGGCTCAGCCCGAGGCGTTCGGCGATGACGCGCTCGGAGATGCGCGATCCGGGGGGGAGCTGTCCCCAGACGATCACGCTCCGAAGGTCGTGGTAAGCGCGGGAGACGTTATCGAGCCGCTCACCGGAGTCGGCGTGGCGTTCGCTCGGCCGGCGTGGGCGGGCGGCGTTCTTCCTGGGGAGAGCTGCGGCTCGCTGCACGATCGTGCAACGATACGGGGTAGGGGGAGATGGCGCAAGCAGCGGCGACGCGCTGCGGGGGACGCGTGTCAGCCGCCCGTTTCGGCGTGAACGGTCCACCATTGTGGTATACCGGACCGCGTCCTATGTTGGTCCCGCGATTCAGCCGCTGGTCCCCGCACCCCGCGCATCGTGGCCATCGACTCCTCCCGCTCCCCAGCTCCCGCCGCCGCCGTCGCTGAAACCGCCGCGGATATCACCATTCGCCCCCTCGTCTCGCTCGCCGAGTTCAAGGCGTGCGTCGACCTGCAGCAGGAGGTCTGGGGCGAGGAATACGGCGACGCCATCCCCGCGTCGCTCCTCCACGTCGTTGCTCACGTCGGCGGCATCATCGCTGGCGCGTTCGCCGCGGATGGAGAGCTGGTCGGCTTCGTCTTCGGCCTCACCGGCATCAGAGACGGCGGGATCGTCCACTGGTCGCACGCGCTCGGCGTTCGCGAATCTGCCCGCAATGCCGGCGTCGGACGGATGCTCAAGCACTACCAGCGCGCCGAGCTGGCGCGACGCGGCGTCTCCACCCTCTACTGGACGTTCGACCCGCTCATGGCGAAGAACGCGCATCTCAACCTCAATCGGTTGGGCGCTCGCGTCGTCGAATACGTCGAAAACATGTACGGCACAACTTCGAGCCCGCTGCACCACGGCCTCGCCACGGACCGGCTCATCGTCTCGTGGTCCACCAACCCCGAGTCCGTTCGCTCGAATGGCTCGTCGCCCGTCGAGGCGATGAGCGCGCGCACTCGCCTCATTCTCACCCCCGATCCTCACGCGGGCGATGCACTCGCGCACCTGGATTCGCCCGACCGGCCTGCCGCACTGCTGATCGAGGTCCCCGCGGACATCCAGCGCGTCACTTCGCACGCCACCGTCGCCATGTGGCATGCTGCCATCCGCGCGAATTTCCAGTGGGCGCTGCGGAACGGCTACTCTGTGTCCGGACTACATCGCGATCAGTCGAGCGGACGTTCGTTCTACGTGCTCCAGCTGGGGTCGAGTACGCCGTCATGACGGCCCTCACCGATTCGCCGATGGATGCCGCGGCGCACGTGCCGGAGTTGCGCCGGATGCTCGGCGTCACCGACCTCACGCTCCTGGCCATGGGCACCGTCATCGGATCGGGGATCTTTCTCGTGCCCGCCGTTGTGCTGCGACAGACAGGCGGTGCGAGCGGGCCCGCGCTACTCGTTTGGCTCGTCGCCGGAGTGCTCTCGCTGCTCGGCGCGCTGACGTACGCCGAGATGGGTGCGATGAAGCCGGAGGCAGGCGGACTATACGTGTACATTCGCGACACCTTCGGTGCGCTCCCGGCTTTTCTCTACGGGTGGACGAGCTTTTTCGTCATCGCGAGTGGATCCCTGGCCACTCTCGCCGTCGCCTTCTCGGGGTATCTCTCCGAGTTCGTCCCGCTCGGCCGCGCGGCCTCACGCATCGTGTCGGTGCTGGTGATCGTGGTGATCGCGACGATCAACGTTCGCGGCACTCGCAAGAGCTCCACTCTGCAGAACTGGACTACTGGTGCGAAGGTGGGCGCGTTGCTGCTCCTGAGCGCCGCGCTCCTCATGTTCGGACGAGCGCCCGGCGGGACGGCGATCAACTGGCCCGAGTCCTTCTCGCCGTCGCTCGCCGTTGGAATGGGCGCGGCGATGATCGGCGTGCTCTGGGCGTACGAGGGATGGCAATACGTCACCTTCTCCGCTGGCGAAACCCGCAATCCTCAACGGACTTTTCCGCTGGCGATCACGGTCGCGACCGCGGCGCTCGTCGGGCTCTACCTGCTGGTGAATCTCGCGTATCTCGCGGCGCTCGGCCCCATCGCCGCGTCGCATTCGGAGAAAATCGCGGCCGATGCAGCGTCGGTGGTGCTTGGCCGCGCGGCCGGCATGGTGGTGGGCGCGCTGATTCTCATATCCATCTTCAGCGCCGCCAATGGGCTGATTCTCACGGCGCCGCGCGTGTACTTCGCGATGGCCCGCGACGGTGTGTTCTTCCGGCGGCTCGCGATCATCAGCGCCCGCTTCGGAACTCCCGCGTTCGCGATCATCGCCACCGCGCTGTGGGCCGCGGTGCTGGCTGTGAGCGGCACCTTCGAGCAGCTGCTCACCTTCGTGGTGTTCACCGGATGGATCTTCTACGCGCTCGGTGCGCTCAGTGTGTTCGTGTACCGGCGGCGACTCCCGAACGCGCACCGTCCGTTCCGCGTCCCCGGCTATCCGGTCACGCCGGTGCTGTTCGTCCTCTCCGCCGCGGGGCTGGTACTCAACACTGTCGTCACGCAGCCGCTGCGCGCGGCGGCAGGACTTGGCGTCGTCCTGCTGGGCACTCCTGCGTTTTTCGTGTGGCGCGCGCGCTCGCGGCGCGACGAGCGTCTCGGTCCTCCTTCCGCAACCACGGTCTAGGCATGCTCCAGCTTCTTGGTAAAGGGACGATCGTTCTGGTAACGGCCGCGGGGGTGCTGGCCTGTACGAGCGCGACGAAATCAGGAGGCGGAAACTCGGCACCGAGCCCCGCATCCGATGCCGCGTACGACGTCGTGATCGTGAACGGCAGGGTCGTCGACGGAAGCGGCAACGCCTGGTTCTACGGTGACGTCGCGATCCGCGGCGACCGGATCGTGAAGGTGGTCCGGCGCGGCCAGCTCGGCAACGCGCGCGCAACGAAGCGCATCGACGCGACGGGGATGGTCGTCGCGCCGGGGTTCATCGACATCCAGGGGCAGTCCGGCGGCCAGTTCCTGGCGGGCGACGGTCGCGACGTGGGCAAGCTCACGCAGGGCGTGACGACGGAGATCCTCGGCGAGGCGTACACGTATGCGCCGGTGAGCAACTTGACCCTCGCCGATCTCGCCGGCGACACCGCGACGCTCGCGTTGGTGCGCGGCTTCACTGGCGCGCACGGATTCGATGCGTGGCTGCGCGCGATGCAGGCCCATGGCATCTCGCCCAACGTCGGCTCGTTCGTCGGCGCGAGCACCATTCGCGAGTTCGGGATGGGGCTGCACATGGGTGCGGCGCCGCCGGCCGCGCTCGACTCGATGCGCGCGGCGATGCGGCGCGGCATGGAGGATGGCGCGTTCGGGTTGGGGAGCGCGCTGATCTATCCGCCGGGGAACTACGCGAGCACCGAGGAGCTCATTGAGATCGCGAAGGCGATGTCGCCGTACGGCGGCGTGTACATCACGCACATGCGCTCCGAGGCCGATCAGTATCTCCAGGCGATGGACGAGGCGATTCGCATCGGGCAGGAAGGGCACGTTCCCGTCGAGATCTATCATCTCAAGGCGGCGGGAAAACGGAATTGGGGGAAGGCGGCACAGGCAGTGGCGAAGATCGATTCGGCGCGCGCGGCGGGAATGGATGTGCAGGCGAACATGTATCCGTACACGGCCGGCGGCACCGGGCTCGCTGCCTGTCTCCCGCCGTCGGCATCGGCGGACGGAAAGCTGTTCGAGAATCTCGCGGACTCCGCGAAGCGTGCGAAGATCCGCGAGGACATCGCGCACCCGAAGATGTACGCCGAGAGTCTGTGTGAGCTCGCCACGCCGGAGGGCGTGCTGCTCACGGCTTTCACGAACCCCGACAACAAGAAGTGGGCGGGGCACCGCCTGTCGGAGGTGATGGCGGCGACGGGGAAGGACTGGCAGGGCGCCGTGATGGATCTGCTGCTCACGGAGCATCAGGACATCGGGACGATCTACTTCCTCATGAGCGACGAGAACGTCGCGATGCAGCTGAAGCAGCCGTGGATCAAGATCGGCACCGATGCCGATGGTCCCGATCCGGACAGCATGACGGAGTTCACGCATCCCCGGACGTACGGCACGTACCCGCGCATCCTCGGCAAATACGTGCGGGACGAGCACGTGCTCACTCTCGAGGACGCGATCCGGAAGATGAGCGGCGCCGTCGCCGATCGCCTGCTGATCAAGGATCGCGGGCTGCTTCGCGAGGGGATGTACGCGGACGTCGTGGTGTTCGACCCCGCGACGATACAGGAGCACAGCACGTACGAGAAGCCGAATCAGGCGTCGACGGGCGTGCGCGAAGTTTTCGTGAACGGCACCGAAGTGATTCGGGATGGGAAGCACACGGGGGCAAAGCCGGGGCGCGTGGTGCGGGGACCAGGGTGGCGCGAGACCGCTGGAATGACGCAGTGAACAGCAGGTACATCATCAACAGGAGCTCGGGTATGCGAAACACAATACGTCAGCATCTGCATCGAGCGTTCATGCTCGCGGAGTGCACTGCGCTGGCCGCCATGATGATGTTCGTCGTGCCGGCTGCGCACGCGGCGAGCACCGCGCCGCACGGCGCGACTGCCGCAACCGCGCGGCGCGAGTCCTCCATCGTTGGCCAGGTGACCGATGCGGGTACCAAGGTGGGCGTGGTAGGCGCCTCGGTGCGCGTGGACGGCACGCCACTGGGCGCCGTCACCGATACCGCCGGGCGCTACCGGATCCTCGCCGTCCCACCCGGTACGGTCACGCTGAGCGTCCGCCGAATCGGTTACGTGGCACAGCGCCGGACGGTCGTCGTGGCCGCTGATGCCGAAGTCACCGCCGATTTCGTCCTCGTGGGCGCACCCACCTCGCTCAACGAGGTGATCGTCACGGGAACACCGGGCGAGCAGCAGCGGCGCGAGATTCCCAACGCCGTGTCGTCAGTGAACGCGCCGCAAGTGCTCTCCGAGTCGCAGGCGCCGGACATGGGGTCGCTACTCAACTCCCGCGCGCCAGGCGTGACCGTCGCGCCCAGCACCGGGCGCCTCGGCGCGAGTCCGAACATCACCATCCGCGGCGTGTCGAGCCTGAGTCTCGACAACAATCCGCTCATCTACATCGACGGCGTCCGGGTGAGCAATCGGGTGGGAGGGGGCACGACGACGAACGGCAACGGCGGCTACGGCGCACAGAACGCTGGCGTGGTCGGGCGGCTCAACGACATTAGCCCGGAGGAGATCGAGAGCATCCAGATCATCAAGGGTCCCGCGGCATCGACGATCTATGGAACCGAGGCGGCGAACGGCGTCATCCAGATCATCACGAAGAAGGGCGGGGGGGCCAAGCCCACGCTCGATGTGCAGATTCAGCACGGGTACATCTACTTCCGTGATCCCGAGGGACGCATTCAGACCAACTACGTCCCGGATGGCAACGGCAACCTCGTTGGCTTCAATGCGATCACGGCACAGGAGAAAGCTGGGACGCCGGTATTCAACACCGGCAACGCGAGGCAGTACAACGCATCGCTCTCCGGGCAACTCGGCATGGCGAACTATTTTCTCTCCGGAAACTATGAAGACGACCAGGGCGTCGAGCCGAACAACTCCATTCGGCAGTTCAGCGGGCACGCGAATCTGAATCTCGCGCCCACGCCAAAGGTCGATATCGGCACGAGTCTCAACTACGTGCAGGGTACCTACCACACGGGCGTCGACGTCGGACTCTCGGCGCTGCTCGGTGCGGAGTTCGCGCACCCTCTCATCTTCAGCGTTCCCGGCGCGGACGGGTTCTATCCGAACGTGCCCCCGGAGGTGCCGCAGACGCTGTTCGACAACAGCGACGGTATCCACCGCTTCACGGGAAGCTCGACCTTCACCCATCGTCCGACGGATTGGTTCACGCAACGAGCCATTGTTGGAGTGGACTACACGAACGAGGACGGGCGAGGGCTCGAGAAGTTCGCGCCGCCGGAGCTCGCGCCGTTCACGCTCGGCGGTGCGGCAGGCCGCATCGGCCAGACGCTCACGAGCACGACGGTTACGTCACTCGACTACAACGGCACGGCAAAGTTCACGCTCACGCCGTCGATCACATCGTCGACGTCACTCGGCGGCCAATGGTACCGCACGGGGATCCACGAGAGCTTCCTGGGCGGCATCGGATTCCCCGGTCCCGGGATCACCACCGTCTCCGGCACCGCCAAGGCGATCCAGTCCACGCAGGGCGACACGATCAACACCACGATCGGCGGTTACGCGCAGGAGGAGATCGGATGGAACAACCGGCTCTTCCTCACGGCCGCGTTGCGCGTGGATAACAACAGCGCGTTCGGCGACCAGTTCAAATGGATCACCTATCCCAAGTTCGGCGCGACGTGGGTCGTGAACGAGGAGCCATTCTGGCACGTGGGCTTCGTCAACTCGCTCAAGCTGCGCGCGGCGTACGGTGAATCCGGTCGCGCGCCACTCGCATTCTCGGCGCTTCGCGCCTACCTGCCGGTGCAGGGGCCCGGGGGCTCCAATGCGTTCACGGCAGGCTCGTTCGGCAATCCGGACCTCAAGCCCGAACGAGGAAAAGAGCTGGAGGCCGGTTTCGAGTCGGATCTCTGGCACCGAGTGCATCTCGACTTCACGTACTACAACAAGCACACGACCAACGAGATCGTCGCACAGAACATCGCACCGTCGCTCGGATTCACCGGCACGCAGTACCAGAACCTCGGCCAGGTGAACAACCACGGCATCGAGCTGCAGGCGACCGTGAACGTGCTCAACATGCACAACTTCGCCTGGGACATCACCGGCAATTTCGCGACGGCGAAGAACAAGATCATCAGTCTGGGCGGCATTCCGTCGCTCGTGACCACGGCCGGACAGGCCAACGTCGTCGGCAATCCCATCGAATCCTATTTTTCGCGGAAGGTCGTGTCGGCAACGATCGATCCCACCACGGGGGCAGCGTCGAATGTGCTCTGCGATGGCGGCAAAGGCGCCGCGCCGGTCGACTGCGCGAACGCGCCGTTCGTCTTCATCGGCTCCGCGGTACCGACGAGCACGGGCTCCGTCGCGAACACGTTCACGCTGTTCAAAAAGCTCCGCCTTTACGCACTCGTCGACTTCAAGCACGGCAATCGACTGGCCAACGCCGTCGACCAACTCCGCTGTCAGGGATTGATCGGGATCGGCCTATGCGACATGAACTATCACCCGACCAAGTACTCGCCACTGTTGATAGCGGAGGCCAACGTTGGCGCCTACGTCAATCAGGAGGATGACCAGTTCTATCAGGATGCGTCTTTCGTGAAGCTGCGAGAGATCTCCGCGACGTACTCACTTCCCGATCACCTCATTCCTGGAGTCCGGCACGCGTCGTTCACGCTCGCCGCTCGCGAGCTCCACATCTGGACCAAGTACACCGGGCCGGATCCCGAGGTGAATCAGGTGCCGACGGGCCTCATTGCGCAGGACCAGGCTGTGCTTCCGCCGCTCAGCCGTTTCGTTGCCACCCTCAACCTGACCTTCTGACCATGCGAAACTCACAGATGAAGAGAGCGTCGCGGGCGGTGTGGTCCACTCGCCGCGGCAGCAGGTACATTCTCGCGGCGCGCGCCGCGGTCGCGGGACTTGCCCTGACGCTGGCGGCAGTGGCGTGCCACGACATCACGACCCTCGAGCAGTCGAACCCGGGGCAGCTCGGGCCCGGCGTCTTTGCGCCGGAGAATGCGGACCTCATCGTCAACAGCTCTCGTGGCGATTTCGAGTGCGCGTTCAACCAGTACATCGCGACGAGCGGCGAGTTCGTGGATGAGCTAAGGAATGCAATCTCGGCTACGCTCAATTTCAATCTCGATCGCCGCACGGTCACCGCGGACGATGCGGTCGGTACCGACGACTGCACTTCGCAACAGTACGGAGCCGTCTATACGCCGCTCTCTGTCGCTCGCGCGTCGAATGATGTGGCGGTGGCGCACCTGGAGGGTTGGACGGACGCGCAGGTGCCGGACCGCAGCCAGCTGATCGGCGTCGCCTCAGCATACGGTGGCTACAGCCTCGTGCTGCTCGGCGAGGGGATGTGCTCAGCCGCGCTGGACCTCGGCCCCGAGCTCACTCCGGCGCAGCTCTTCGCGGATGCGATGACGCGATTCGACACGGCGGTGGTGGCCGCCACGCGCGCGAGCGATGCGAACACACTGAACCTCGCACTGCTCGGCCGAGCGCGCACGGAGCTCGACCTCGGTAACTCGGCAGCCGCGGCAGCGGATGCGGCGCTGATCCCGCCCGGCTTCGAGGTCGACATCGATCACGACGCCACGGCAACGCGGCGACAGAATCTCGTCTACATCGACATTCTCCAAGCGCAGTTCTCGTCGGTGGACACGTCGATTATCAACCGGTACAGGGCATCATTCGCCAATCCGGGAGACACGGCGGACGCGCGAATCGCGGTCGACAGCCTCGGCCCAATCGGTTCCGATGGCTTCACGCCGATCTGGCTTCCCAGGAAGGATGCTTCCGCGACCTCACTGCAGACGCTCGCAAAGTACTCGGAGGCGCAGCTCATAATCGCCGAGAACGACGTGAACACGGGCGCCTTGCCCGCGGCGAAGACGATCATTAACGCGCTCCGCGCGGCGGCGCATCAGCCGGCGTTCAACCCCGGCACGCTGACAGCGACCAATGTGATGGCCGAGATCGTGGAGCAGCGCAAACGCGAGCTCTTCCTCGAAGGCCACCGGCTGGGCGACATCCGTCGCCTCAACCTGCCGCTCGCCCCTGCCACCGGCGCGCCATACGTGTCGGGCGGTGTCTACGGCGACCAATCCTGTTTCCCACTTCCGAATGTGGAGCGGATCAACAACCCGAATCTCTGAGCAGGGAGTTATGATGTAGTGACGCGAGCGTGCCTCCGGTGCATCGGAGGCGCGTTTCGCATCACCGGACGACCGTGTAGTACGTACGCGCGGCCCTGCCGCGGAGAGGGAACGATGTCCATCGATTTCCGGTATTCCGTGATCGCGCTCGTCGCGATCGCTGGCGCGCTCGTGCGTCCGGCCGAGGCGCGAGAGCGCATCGGCGCCCCCTGCACCGGCCACGCTGGTTGGCGCGACTCCATTCGCTCGCTGAACGAGCAGAATTTCCATCACTCGGCCTGGGGCACGTCGCATTCGGTGCGCGACTACGAGGTCGCCAAGGCGCTCGCGGACAGCGATCACCTCGCCTACGACGATGACGTGCTCTTCGCCGCCGCCTATCTCCACGACATGGCGGGATTCCCGCCGTGGGCCAAGGCCGGTGTCGATCATCAGGACCGTGGCGCGGAGCTCATGGACTCCGTGCTCACGGGCGTCGGCTTTCCCCGTGAAAAGATTGCGCGCGTCGCCGCGGCGATACGCACGCACATGCCCGAGCGCGATCCGGGAAGTGCCGTGGAGTCGCGGCTGCTCCACGACGCCGACGG
>JANWLO010000059.1 GCA_025450815.1 Gemmatimonadaceae bacterium | reverse complement strand
TCGTGCGGCACGGCAAGGGTGACAAGATCGTCGTCTTCAAGATGAAGCGCCGCAAGAACTACGCGAAAAAGCAGGGCCATCGCCAGGGCTTCACGGAAGTGAAGATCAACGACATCACGCTCGGCTGAGGTTTTTTTCTCATGGCTCACAAGAAAGGGGTTGGCTCCACCCGTAACGGACGCGATAGCAATGCGCAGTATCGCGGCGTGAAGCGGTTCGGCGGCGAGCAGGTTCACGCCGGCCACATCATCATCCGCCAGTGTGGCACTCAGTTTCATCCGGGTCGCAACGTCGGCCTCGGTTCCGACTACACCATCTACTCGCTCATCGAGGGCGTGGTGAAGTTCGAGCACAAGAGCAAGTCGCGCTACAAGGTGAGCGTCTATCCCGCGCCCGAAGCTGCACCGGCCGCGTAACGAGCGCATGTTCGACGCAGCACGCGAGGGCCCCGCACCAGAACTGGCGCGGGGCCCTCGCGCATCCGCTACCTCTGCCGCATTCTGTGCGATCGACTTAGGAGCACGTGAGGCGAAGTGGATCCCTACGATGAGCTGGACGCCGCCGTCATCCACGAGCGGCAGGGAGAGATCGACGACGCGCTCGCGCACTATCGCGCCGCGGAGTCGATGGCGGGCGCGGATGCATGGCTGTTGAGCGAGGTGCTCCGACGGCAGGCATATCTGCACCATGCGCGCTCGGAGTGGGAAACCAGTCTGGGTCTCGCGCAGCGCGCGACGACGGCCGCTGAGACCGCGAAGCTGGGCGATCAGCACGCGGAGGCGCTCATCGCGATGGCGTGGGTTCACGTCGCTCGAGGGAGCTTCGATGCCGCGGTGCCCGAGCTCGAGAAAGTCGCAACGCTGACTGAGGATCATCGCATCACCGGACTCGCGCTCCACAATCTGGGCGCGATTGCGGCCGAGCGCGGCGACTGGGAGCTCGCGCGCGGGCAATTCATGGAATCAGTGCGACGCTTTCAGAGCGCTGGCTACGAGCGCGGCGTCGCGCTCGCGCACAACAATTTCGGGCGCGCGGCGCTCGACCACGGCAACTTCGTGCTCGCCGCGGATCTGCTGCAGCAGGCGGTGTCGAGCGCGAAGAAGGCGGCGGACCCGGAGCTGATCGCGCTCGCGACCATGAACAGCGCGGAGGCGCTAGCGGGCACGGGAGATGGGGCGCGCGCGGAAGCGCTCGCGAACGAAGCGCTCGCGCACTTTACCGCAGTGGGCAACGGTTGGCGGCGCGTGGAGTGCGAGCGACTACTTGGCGATCTTGCGATGCAGAACGACCGCGCGGACACCGCGCGGTCGTGGTGGAGCAGTGCACTCGTCACCGCGCAGAACATCGGCGCGCAGCTCGAGGTGGCCAAGCTAAGGGAACGATTGCGATCGGACGCCCGGTGAGAGCGGCTTGGCGATTCTCTCCGGTCTCCGCGGTAAGTCGACGGCATTGTGACTAATTCGCGAGTGCGTACCCGGAAAGATGCCCAGTCTGGAGCGTGAACGTTTGCGCGCGGCTGTTGTTGATGCCAGGCATCTGCTCGAGCTCCGCATCTGAACCCTCGTCGACGTACCACGCTGTGGGATCGGACGGAGCCGAGCGGCATCGCGAGTAGTCGAGTGTGATTTGCACTGGCGCGAGGAAGGTGTAGTGTTGCTCGCCGCGCGCGCGGATCTTCACCTTCAGAACCTTGGCTTCGGGAACTCGCATGATGAACGTCGTCGTCTCCGGCACCGCGCCGGCGGGCACTCGCATCACGAATCCGCCGAGCTTGAGACTTCCACCGTTGGGTCCGATCACCCCGGTCGCGACGGCGTCGTTATCGCCGCCCGGGCATGTGAGAAGATCGTGCTGAGCGCCAACGCGCGAAAGAGAGAACGTGGGGGGCGCAGTGGGAGTCGTGGGCGCATCAGCGGAGCAATGCGCGAGCGTGAGCGCAAGGGCACCGCACACGAACAGCGATAGGAAATTATTGGGAGTACGCACGTGTACCTCGATGGGTGATTGCAGTCGGATTGCCTGCACGTCACCGAGAAAACGCGCCGCTGTATGGATAAGCAACACCTAATCCGAACCGCCGCCTAGCGCAGTCATACTGACGTTAACGCCCACTAATTCAAGGGGTCCCATGCCGTCTCGCGCTATCAACTCGATCGCGGTCTTCGTCATCGTGATCACGCTGCCCCTGCTGACGCTTGCCATCACGAAGGATCGAGCCCGAAAGCCGCACACGCCGACGACAGTAGCGCCGTTTCCCGACGACTCCACCATTTCCCGGATCCTCCGCGAGCGCGTGCAGCAGAAGCGCAGCGCCGGCATCGTCGTCGGGTTGCTCGAGCCCGACGGCCGCACGCGCTTCTTCGCGTACGGAGACCCCGGACCAAAAGAGCTGCCGCTGGATTCCAACTCCGTGTTCGAGATCGGTTCGATCACGAAGGTATTCACGGCGACGATGCTAGCGCAGATGGTGAAAGAGGGGAGGGTGCGTCTCGATGATCCCGCTCAGAAATTTGTCCCGTCCGGCGTGACCCTTCCGGCCCACGATGGGAAAGAGATCACGCTCGGCTCGTTGTCCGAGCAGAATTCGGGGCTGCCGCGCATGCCGACGAACTTTCATCCGGCGGACAATGCGAATCCCTATGCGGACTATACCATGGAGCAGATGTATGCATTCCTCTCGGGCTACAAGCTGACCCGCGACCCGGGCGCTTCGTTCGAATACTCGAACCTCGGAGTCGGGCTTCTCGGCCAACTCCTTTCGGCTCGTGAGGGCAAACCATACGAAGCACTCGTGCGCGAGCGCGTCCTCGACCCGCTCGGCATGACCCACACCGCGGTCACGCTCACACCGTGGATGAGGGATCACCTCGCGCTCGGACATGGAGAGGATGGAAGCGTCGTGCCGGGATGGGATCTGCCCACGTTCGCAGGAGCTGGCGCACTCCGCTCGACTGCCGCCGACATGCTGCGCTTTCTCGACGCGAACCTCCATCCGGAGCGCGGCGCGCTGCAACAGGCGATGGCGTTCGCGCATCAGGAACGCGCGCCCACCGACTCGCCGAACAGCAGAATTGGATTGAACTGGTTCACCATGCATGCAGGCGCGGACACGATCCTCTGGCACAACGGCGGCACAGGTGGCTACCGCACCTTCGCGGGGATCGAGCCGTCGAAGAAAATCGCCGTAGTCGTGCTGACGAACAGCGGCGGAACGGGGGCTGACGACATTGGGTTGCATCTGCTCGCGCCGCACCTTCCGCTTGAGGCAAACCCAGGTAAGACAAAACGGCCGGTGCAAGTCTCGCTCGCACCGGCCGCCTCACCTTCTTCCCGCCATGACCTACTGCGAGTTGTACTTCGGCGGTAACGTCTTGTAGCGCTTCTCCAGCATGTCCTGGCGCGACGGCGAATCGATTTTCTTGCCGCGGATGTACACCGCCTCCGCGCGCGACGAAAATTCGAACGGGTCGCCGCTCCAGATCACAACGTTCGCCTCACGACCCGGCCGAAGCGAGCCAACCTTGTCCGACACGCCATAGATCTCCGCCGGCGCGAGCGTGATTCCGCGCAGCGCGTCGTCCCAACTCATGCCGTACGCGACCGCAGTGCCCGCCTCGTAGCGGATGTTGCGGACGTTGAACATCTCCTCGTCGCCTCCGCCATTGCCGATGAGCGCGACCGCCACTCCCGCCTTCCGGAGGATTGCAGCGTTCTCCTGCCGGGCTCCGAGCGATGAGAATGACTGCGGAATGTTGTTCATCGCTCCGGTGAGCACCGGCACCTTGGCCGCAGCGAGCTTGTCGGCAACCTTCCACGCCTCTGCTCCGCCGGCGATCACGAGTTTGAGGCCGTATTCCTTTGCCAGTGCGAGCATCCCTTCGATCTCGCTTGCCTGCTCGGCCTCGACGGTCAGCGCCTCGCGTCCCTCGACGATGGGGATCATCGCCTCCAGATCGCGCCGGGATGCCACGTAGTTGCGCGTCTGGCCGCGCTCGAAATCTGCCTTGCGGCGCGCGTACGCCTTGGTGTCCTCGATCAAATCGCGAAGGCGCCCATACAGCTCCCCCTTCGCGCCAACCTGCGCGCTCTCGTTATCGTCGATTTGTGCGACCATCGTCGCCGGCGCCTTAACGATTACATCCGTTAGTGCGATCGCGTCCATGAGATCGACGATCGCCGCCTGTCCGGAGATCAGGCCGCCGTTCGGCGACGCCAGGGCGCTGGTCACGCCTCCTTCGCGCGCCGGCGCAATCAGCGTCGACTGGGGATTGTATCCCTCCCACGTTGCGAATCCCGATGCGATGCCATCGCCTCGCTTTGCGCGGAGCTCGCGGGGGCCGGCGCTGAATCCCACATCGCCGAATCCCAGATTGGTGTACGCGTTCACGAGTCCGGGCGTGACCCACTTTCCGGTCGCGTCCACTTTCTGTGCATCGCTCGGAATCGCGATGTCCTTGCCCACCGCGACGATCTTGCCATCGCGCATGAGCACCGTGCCGTTCTCGATCGGCGGTCCACTCACCGGATACACCTTGCCGCCGGTGATTGCGATCGTCTGCGCGTTGAGCGGTAGTGCGAACGCGCACGCTGCTCCGACTACGAGCACGTGTCGAGTGTATCGAATCATGCGGTTCACTGGGCACCTCCGGCGAGCGGGACGTATCCCAGGTCGAAGTCAGTGCGCCACTGCTCCTTCACATCGTCACGATCGTAGAGCAGCGCGCCGTCGATCCAAACCTTGTCCGTTCTCGTGTAGACGCTGAACGGATCGCCCGACCACAGTACGACGTCCGCATCCTTGCCCTGTTCGATGGAACCGATCTTCGAATCGAGATCGAGCGCCCATGCAGGATTGATCGTCAGCCACTTGATCGCCTGATCTTCGCTGACGTCGATCCCGATCTCCTTGCCTGCTTCCATTGCCTTCGCGACCTCCTGATTGAGACGCTGCGTGCCCGACGGATCGTCCGAATGGATCATCGCGCGCACGCCCGCTTGGCTCACCAGCGCGAGATTCGCCCGCACCGCGTCGTTCGCCTCCATCTTGAATCCGCCCCAATCGGCCCACACCGCCGCGCCGATCCCTTCCTTCGCAAGCAGGTCGGCGATCTTGTACGCCTCCACTCCGTGGTGGAACGCGCGAATCTTGTAGCCGAATTCGTGCGAGACATCGATCATCTGCGCCATCTCGTCCGCGCGGTAGCAATGCATTTGGACGAGAATGTTTCCACGCAGCACTTCGGCGAGTGTCTCGAGATTGAGATCGCGTGCCGGCGGATCGCCCTTGCGATCCTTGAGCCACTTGTCCCACTTGCGGCGGTACTGCTCGGCCTTGATCCACGCCGTGCGATAGCCGGCGACGTTGCCCATGCGTGTCTGCGGCCCGCCCTTGTTGCCGTACACACGCTTCGGGTTCTCGCCGCACGCCATCTTCAGGCCGTACTTCGCTCCGGGGAATTTCATCCCCTGCACGGTGCGCGACGGGACGATCTTCACGATCGCACTACGTCCGCCGAAGAGATTCGCGGAGCCCGGAAGGATCTGCGCGGTGGTCACGCCGCCCGCGAGCTGCCGCGGAAACTGTGGATCCTGCGGCCACACGGAGTGCTCGGCCCACACGTATGCGGTCACGGGGCGCGTCGCCTCGTTGCCATCGCTGTTGGCCTCCACCCCAGGAGCGGGGTAGTCGCCGATGTGCGAGTGCACGTC
>JANWLO010000058.1 GCA_025450815.1 Gemmatimonadaceae bacterium | reverse complement strand
GCGAGATCGAGATCGTTGTCGAGTGCGAGCGGCGGTGGCCCGCTCGTGATCGTCGGAAAGATCTTGAGACCGATCGCGAAATCGCTGTCGGCACGCTCGGTGAGTCGCTCGTTCGCGTAGCGCGCGTAGCTCGACACGGCGCGCGTCGCCACCGGCACGTCGAGTATGATCAGCGCCACCCAGATTCCGGCGAGCGCGCCGACCGCAGTGCGGAGCACGGTGCCGGCGCCGCGCCGTCCGCGCGTTGGTGGCGCGACGATGGGAGGGTGTAGGAAGTACGGAAGCACGAGTGCGAGCGGGCTCGCGCTGTAGGCGAGCGAGCTCGCGTCGGCCGCGGAGAGAACGAGCAGTGGCGCGGGAAGCGGGTAGCCGCGGTAGATGGCGTAACGCGCGATGCCGATGAGCGCGAGGACGACATCGTACACGACGATGGGCACTCCGATGAGCGGTGCAACGGCACGACTCGAGAGCGCGTACGCCGCCTGGATCGCGATCACGATTAGCGTCGCGGGCCACACCCACGCGAGCGTGTAGAGCGCGCGCCCGGTGAGAATCGATGTCGACACGAGCAGTACCGTGAGAGCAGGGAGGAGCAGCAGCCCGCTCAGCGCGCAGAGAAATGCCATCATGCGCGGCGTGGTCTGCAGGCGCGCTGCGCGCCCGGCGATCGTGAGATCCCAGATCAGTACGAGTGCAGTGAGCACGAGATGCGCCGTCGCGAGTTGCGACGGCGCGAGGAGGGTGCTCATCCGCGGCTGCGAACCTCGCTGTGCACTTTCGAGGGCACGAGCCGGCGCGTGAATACGTCGAGCGCCTTGGTCGCGTCGCGCGTGGCGGAGGCGAGAATGTCGAGAAGCAGTGCGCCGCGCTCCGGAAGGGTGCGCAGCGTGATGTGACAGGCATCGAGAAAGAGCACGGCGGCTACACCTCCGTCGGGGAGCTGTCGCACCACGGGCGAGCCCACGGTGGTGAACCCGGCGGCGCCGGCCGCGGCGATGAGGAGACCAGTGAGCGAAGAGCTGTCGCGCAGCGCGGGCGCCGCGACTCCGGTGAGGTCGGCGATGATGTGGGTGAAGCCCCCACTGTCGGTTCGGTGCGCCTCTTTCACTCCTCCAACCTAAAACATTGGCGCCGGCTTAGATTGTGTCGTGCGCCGCGCTCCAGTATTTACCATTCCGAATCTGCTGTCCCTCGCGCGAGTCCCGCTCGCCGCCGCATTCCTTGCAACGGACGCGGTGCCGGCGCGCGTCGCGCTCATCGGCGCGGCGTCGCTCACCGATGTACTCGACGGTTGGCTCGCCCGCAGGCAACAGGCCACTCGCCTGGGCGCGCTCCTCGACCCAATAGCCGACAAGACCTTCGTCCTCGTCGCGATCTCGGCCTTTCTCATCTCGGGCGAGCTATCCTCCACCGACTATTTCATCATCCTCGCACGGGATTTCGCCACCGCGCTCGGCTTTCTCGTGGCGTTCCTGCTGCCCGGGCTCGACCCTGGAAACTTCAAGGCGCGAATGTCCGGCAAGGTGGTGACGGTGCTCCAGCTCGCGACCGTGCTCGCCCTCGTGCTCCAATCGCCGCAGCTGCGTGCGCTCGTCTGCATGGTGGGAGCAGCATCGGCTTGGGCGATCATCGACTACACGCTCCTGCTTTCGCGCGAGCGCGTCCGGACGTGAAGCGCAGCCGGCGCAGCGCAACCCTCGCTGCCCTGTGTCTGCTCTCTGCTCCCTCGCTCGTGGCGCAGGGATCGCGAATCGTTCCGGAGGCCCGGCTCGACGCGATCATCGCTCGACGCTCGGCCCTCCAGCCCGCGATCGGAGCCGACATCGCTCTCTCCCCCGAGATCCGGCTGGAGCTCGCGGCGGGACTCGGCGCGTCGGCCGGGCGCGGTGGGGCCGCGGGGCTGAGCGCCCGAACGGACGCCAACGTCCGCTTCCTCATCGACCCCAACCACGCGATGCGCTGGTCGCCATACCTGGGCGGAGGGGTCGGCGCGCGCTACGATCGCGGACCCGAGTGGCGCGGCGTCGCGATCCTTGTGGCGGGCGCCAGCGGGCCCCCACACGGCCACTGGATTCCCTTCGTCGAGGCGGGCTTCGGAGGCGGCGTTCGCCTTGGCGTAGGGCTCCGCCGAGCCTCCAGAGCGCCCAGATGAACGAAGCCCCCGCGCTGCAAGCGTGGGGGCTCTGAATCAACTAAAAACTTCGGGCGTTGGGAAGATCAGGCAGCCGTCGCGGTACTTGCACTTTCGCTTTCCATGCGCGACTTGGGTGGCTGCGAGAAGCGAAGGCCCAGCGTACGGAGCTCGGAGAGCTCGTCCTTCGTCAACTCGTGATAACGGTCTTCGAGATACGCCATCGTTTCGGTAAACCACTCTTCCTGGTGCTCGGGAGTCGCCTGGGGAACTCCACAACGGATCACCTGCTGAAACATCTCATCTCGTGCTTGTTCGAACGGCGTTGGTACGCTCACTTCCTTTCGTCGATTTCTAATGTTGGTCGCCATGCATCCTGTTGGGTGTGGAAGTCCTACAAATATAGCCGCTTGCACGCGTTGATTCCACTGGAGAACCGCACGCATTCATCACGCGATCCGTCGCGTTCGTCACTCTTCACACCACGCGTTGCACGAGCTCATCGATCAGTTGCGTCAACGTCTCGGGTGACTCTTCGGGGACGAGTCGAGCGACCCCCGGCAACTTGACGAGCACGCTTCCCGGTATCGCGCCCTGGAGACGCTCGCCCATGCCGCTGTCGAGCCACTGGTCCGCCTCTCCCCACACGATCGTCGTCGGCACCGCGATCGTCTTGAGCGCGAGATCGGCTACGTCCTCCGCGCGGAGCGCGCGCGCGACCGCCAGCAGATGCGTCACTCCGTCCGCTCCCACGTACGGCGCGAGATAACGAGCAACCAGCCGCGCCGGCATCCGCTCCCGCTCCGCCACGCTCCCCTCCAGCACGCGACGGAGCAGCTGCGCGGCACCGAGCATCCCCTGACTCAGGCGAAATGCGAACCGCGCCGTTTCGCGCTGCACCACCTTCACATCGCGCGCGGGACATTCGTCGAAGCCCACGCTGTTGATCAGCATCAGTGCGCTGACGCGTGCTGGCCGCGTGACCGCGAGCCGCTGCGCTACCCCGCCGCCCGCGTCGATCCCGACGATCGTCGCACTCGGAATCCTGAGCGCCGTGAGCACGCGATCGATGTGCTCTGCCTGCGCCGCGATCGAATAGTCACCCTCGAGCGGTCGGTCTGATTCGCCGTAGCCGAGCAGGTCCACCGCGAGCGCCGTGTGCCCCGCCTCGGCGAGTCGCGGCGCTACCGCGCGCCAGAGGAAGCTCGACGTCGGAAATCCGTGCACGAGGAGCACGGGCCGGCCGCCGTGCCCGAATCGCTCCACGTGCAGGGCGCCGCCGCCGGCCGGAATTCGGAGAATATCGGCTTCGATTTGGCGCTCCGCACGCTCGGGAAGGGAGGAAAATACAGCAAATGGAGGTTGCTTGCGCAACATCGCCCTCCCGGTAGCTTTCGGGAAATCGAGAGCGATGAGAACCGGCCGTCGACGCGGGCCGTGATCACCCGAGGCAGCAGCATGTCGGATCCCGAGGAAACGTACGACGACAAACGAGCACGCAGGCTCGAGAGCTTGTTGCGCGAGCTGGCCGCGCGAATCGGGGAGCTCGACGGACGCGGCGAACTGCTTCGCAACGCCGGCGAGCTGACCAAGCGCATCGGAGACATCCGGAGCGAGCTCTTTCACTACGAAGTGCGCGCGACATACGACACGCCCGATATCGCGGAAAACCGCCGTATCGTGGACGAAGCCCAACAGCGAACCGAGAGCCAATGGCAGACAAGGGAGTGGACCGCGGACGAGGACGACGACCCGGCGTGGTGAACAAACAGCGCGGCAATTCCGCGCAGCGTTTTTACGTCGTGCTCGCGCTAATTGCGGTTGTGGGCGCACTCGTACTCATTCGCGCCGCCCGAACACCGAAGTTCACGCCGGTCGCCACCACCGCGCCGATCATCCCCGCGCAGGCGGAGGGCTACCTTCTCGGCAATCCGAACGCGCCGGTGCAGGTGATGGAGTTCGCGGACTTCGAGTGCCCCGCGTGCGGCAATTTCTCCGTGATCACCGAGCCGGACGTGCGCACTCGCATCGTGAACACGGGGCTTGCGAGCTATCGTTTCTTCGACTTCCCCCTCCCCATGCACAAGAACACGATGGCGGCGTCCAACGCCGCCGCGTGCGCCGCCGACCAGGGAAAGTTCTGGGAGATGCACGACGCGCTCTTCCGCAATCAGCCCGACTGGAACACCGAAGCGACATCCGAGCCCAAAAAAATCTTCCTCGGCTACGTCAAGACGCTCGGTCTCAATACGGATGCGTGGGAGAAGTGCTTCGACGAGCAGCTTCACCAGAATCGCATACTCGCGAACCAGGCCGAAGGGAGCCGTCGCAAGGTGCAGTCGACGCCCACGTTCGTCATCGGAACGCGCATGATCCCGGGCGCGCTCAGTTACGATCAGTTCAAGGCCTACGTCGACAGCGCGACGAAGGAAGCCGCCTCCGCGCCGGCCGCTCACGCTGATTCCACTGCCGCCAAGAGCCGCACGCAGTGACACGACGACAGGCGCTCGCACTTCTGGCCGTCGTCGGAATCCTGATCGCGCTCTACCTCACGCTTTACAAAATCGGCGTGATCGGTGTGCTCTCGTGCTCCATCGGCTCCTGCGAGACGGTGAACACGAGCAAGTGGTCGATGCTGCTCGGCATCCCGATCGCCGAGTGGGGTCTCGCGGCGTACATCGCGCTGTTCGGGCTCGCGATCGCCGGAAGCGCGGAGGCGCGCGAGCAGAGCATCACCATCGCGCGTCTGCTCGTCGCACTCGCGGGGTTCAGCGTCCTCGTCTCGGCGTGGCTCACATACCTCGAGCTGTTCGTCATCCATGCGATCTGCATCTGGTGCCTGACGTCGGCGCTTCTCTGGGTTGTGATCCTCGCGGTGAGCGTTGCCGACCTGCGCGCCGTGAGCCGCGGCGCGTAACAGGATGCTGAAAAACCAAGAACTGCTCGACGCAGAGTCGCAGAGGTGAACTGAGAGACGCGGAGGAGTAGGACTTAAGTCTTTCATGGCGGACTTCCCTGCCGCTTTTCCTCTGAGGCTCTCCGTATCCTCTGCGCCACTGTGTCCCTCTTTTGTCTTTTTCTTCCTTTTTCAGCAACCTGATAAGCGTCGCCGTCGTCCGCGTCTCGGCTTTCCTCCGCCGGTCCCGCGGTAAAGCGCGTCATCCCAATCGGATCCGACCGGGACCGCTCCTCATTCGAACTGAAGTGCCTCGACGCGCGTTTATTCGATGACGGAGGAGGTACTGTCGCGTGGCAGGTTACGGCGCGGCTCTAATGACACTTAGCCAGCCGGAATATCGTATGGACGACAGGTCAACCGAGCGCTACAATTGGTGGCAGTTGGAGGGGTTCCGTCGTGTAATGTGAAGGGGCCGCGCGATGGTACGCGCTGTGCCTCATGAGCCCGCGTGGCTTGCCCTTGCCGTCCCAGTACGAACTCTTGAATCGGAGCCCAGCATGTTGGGTCAGCTGTTCCCTGAACGAATATTTTCGCGAAAGCTCAGCCCGTCAGCGGAAAAGCGTCTGCGCCTCGCGCAGGCCCGCGCCGAGGAGTCGATCGTCCAGGCGCACGTCGAGAACGCGCTAATGTTCGTCGACAATCTGGCCGAAGACCTCCCTTTCGACCGCGCCATCGAGACGTATGTGCGAGTCATGGGTATCCCGGAGCCGCTCGCCAGCACAGTCGTGACGCGCACGCTGGTCGTTCTGGGCGAGGACCTCGTGCCACACCACCGCCGCGCGCCCGAAACGGTCCGCTCGGACGAGACCACACGGCCGCCGCTCCGGCTGGACGATGCTTCCGACGCCCGGGTGAGGACAATTCGGCGAGCCTAATTGCGTCGGCATCGGGACGCGGGCGAACATCTCGAATTCGAACGCGAGCCCAAGCTATAAGATATGAGCCGATAGCAGTGAGTCTTCAGCCGGCCCCGATGGAAGTAGTCGCTCCAGGCGCGTGACGCCCATCGCTAAAGGGATGCCCGCTCGCGGGCTCGATACGGCTGACAGCTCAAAGCTCTAGACTCACGAGCTTACAGCTTGGGCTCGCTGTACCCATCGCGATGCGTCGATGGCGTCGCCTGCTAGCCCTCCAGAGACTCATACTGAACCTTCAGCGCCGCCACCACCGCCGGGTCCGCCAACGTCGTGGTGTCGCCCAGCGCCCGACCCTCCGCGATATCGCGAAGGAGCCGCCGCATGATCTTGCCCGACCGCGTTTTCGGCAGATCGGCGCTGAAAATGACGTCGTCCGGCTTCGCGATCGCCCCTATCTTCTTCGCTACGTGCTCCCTTAGCTCCTCGATCAGCGCCGACGAAGGCATCTTCCCCTCGCGCAGCGTTACGAACGCGGACAGCGCCTGCCCCTTGAGCTCGTGCGACTTCCCCACCACCGCCGCCTCGGCCACCGCCGGGTGGTCCACTAGCGCCGACTCCACCTCCATCGTCCCGATGCGATGCCCGGCGACGTTCAGCACGTCGTCCACGCGACCGAGGATCCAGAAGTAGCCGTCGTCGTCACGCTTGGCGCCGTCGCCCGGAAAGTAGAGATCGGGGCGCCCCGCCCACTTCGAGAAGTAGGTCTTCACGTAGCGGTCGGCGTCGCCCCAAATCGTACGCAGCATCCCCGGCCAGGGTCTGGTGATCGCGAGCAGTCCGCCGCCCACCGGAATCGGTTTCGCGTTGGAGTCGAGCAGCTCCGCGAAGATTCCGGGAAAGGCGACCGTCGCGCTGCCAGGCGTGGTCTCGGTGATTCCCGGCAGCGGCGTGATCATGATTCCGCCGGTCTCGGTCTGCCACCACGTGTCGACGATTGGGCACCGGTTGCCGCCGATGTGCTCGCGATACCACATCCACGCCTCGGGGTTGATCGGCTCACCCACTGAGCCAAGCAGCCGCAGCTTCGAGAGATCGTGCTTCTCGGCGTGTTGCGAACCCCACTTCCTGAACGCGCGAATCGCAGTTGGCGCCGTGTAGAAGATCGTCACGCCGTACTTCTCGCATAGCGCCCAGAAGCGGTCCTTCTCCGGCCAGTCGGGCGCGCCCTCGTACATGAGACACGTCGCGCCGTTCGCCATTGGCCCGTACACGATGTACGAGTGTCCCGTCACCCAGCCGACGTCTGCGGTGCACCAGAAGATGTCGTCTTCCTTGAGATCGAAGATGAGCTTCGTGGTCACCGCGCACTGCGTGAGGTAGCCGCCGGTACTGTGCACGATCCCCTTCGGTTTTCCTGTTGTGCCGGACGTGTAGAGCGTAAACAGAATGTCCTCAGCGTTCATCGCGGTGGCTGGCCGGTCGGGTTTCGCCTTCGCCATGAGGTCGTGCCACCACTGGTCGCGGCCCGCGCGCATGTCGACTGCCTTGCCTGCGAGCTTCGCATCCTCGGTTCGACGCACGACGATCACGTGCTCGATCGTCGGCGTCTCGGCCAGCGCGTCGTCGGCGTTTTTCTTGAGCGCCACCGCACCGCCGCGGCGAAAGCCGATGTCCGCGGTCACGAGCACGCGCGCCTGCGCGTCGACGATTCGGTCGCGTAAGG
>JANWLO010000057.1 GCA_025450815.1 Gemmatimonadaceae bacterium | reverse complement strand
TCGCCGCGGTCGATCTCGCGCGCGATGTTGATCTCGCCGTAGCCGTTCGAGTTTCCGGCGGTGCGCATGGACGTGACGCCGCCCGCGAGATAGAGCCGCGTGAAGCTCTCCTCGAGATTCGCGTACACTCCCGGCCCGGTGGGATAGTAGAGATGCTCGTGCATCATCACGAGCCCGGGAATCACCGTCTTCCCCGTGAGGTCGATGGTCTGCGCACCCGCGGGCGCCTGGACGGTCGACGCATCGCCTATCGATGCGATGCGTCCGTCGCGAACGACGATCGTCTGATCTTCGCGCGGCGGCGCACCGGTGCCGTCGATCACGCGCACGTGCGCGAGCACCACGGTCGGCGTGTCGATCGCGACGTACTGGCGGACGTTTTTGGACAGCGTGGGGCGTTGCGCGGCGGCCGGTGCGGCGAAGATCACGCACGCGGCGGCGAGGAGCGCTGAGGTCGTAGGAAGTCGCATGCGAAAGAAGCTACGCGAGGGCGCGCGGGTCGTCCACGCATCGGTCGTGCTTCAGCTCCGAACCAGCGTGCTCGTCACTGTCACGGACGAGACCGCGAGCGAATGCGCACGATGGCGGTGGTGCGATTGCCCCGAGAACGTGGTCACTCGGCATCGTGCCGACGTCGCGATCGCAGAGCTGCCCACGAGGTCGCTCGATATCGCATGAGCTTCCATCGCCAATTCCGACAGGACTCGAAATTCGAACGTGAAGCTTCCAGGCGCAGAATTGGCCGTTGTCGACGAGGCCAAAGTGCGAGACTATCTTCTCTCACAAAGTCACGCCGTCGGGCACGCGAAGGCCCGCTTCTTTACCGCCTTGGGCTTCAGCCACCAGCGGTGGGAAGAGCTCCGAGATACCCTGTTAGAGATCGCGCGAACCGGGCACGCCTCGCGCGGAATGACCAGCGTCTTTGGACAGAAATACTACGTACGCAGTACAATTCGAGGACCTAGCGGGCGAGTTGCAGTTGTGGTTACGGTTTGGATCGTGCGGAGAGAGGAAAATCTCCCGCGCTTCGTCACAGCGTACCCGGGATACCGAAAATGATCACTCCGACCTTTCACGAGCTGGACACGGTGGTGCTGGTGCGCGATCTGGGCATCCATGGACTTCGTGCGGGAGATCTCGGTGCTGTCGTACACGTACTCGCGCCCGATACGTTAGAAGTCGAGTTCGTGACCGCGTTGGGCAACACGCAATCGCTCGTCACACTCAACGCGAGCGATCTGCGACCAGTGAAGGAGGACGATCTGCTTTCAGTTCGTCCGACGCGGCCCCTTCGAAGCGGGACCTGAGTCGAGACTGTTCGCTAATTCGCCGTCGCCGCCCCGTTCGTCAGCCGCAGAAGAAACACCGCCGTTCGCTTCGTCTTCACCGGGAGCATGCGCAAGTCCGCCGTCTCCTTGTCGGTGTGATCGTCGTGTCCCGAGAGGCCGAGCGCGTCGATGGACATCGGGACGAGATTCGCCACGAACGAGATGTCCGCCGCGCCAGCCTTCGCGGGATCCACCGCCACCACGGGCCCCGTGCCGAGATCCCTGCTTGCGCGATCGTACACCGACAGGAGTCGCGCATTGCCCGCCGTCGGCGCCATCGGGGGGTAGCCGGTCTCGAAGGTGATCTCGGAGTGCGTTCCCGGCAGCGGATGCGCCACGATCCCCTTCATCACCTTCTCCGCATTCGTGAACTGCACCGGCGAGATGGTCCGCAGGTCGCCCGTCACCGCCATGTGCTCCGCCACCACGTTGTCCTTCCCCTCCGCGTGCCCCACCGTGCCCGTGGAGTCGAGCGTCACCGCGGTTCCGCCCAGCGCGACACCGGGGTTGAACGTGAGATAACGCTCGTGCGCGAGCTGTGTGTAGAAGTTGTTCAACACGCGCGCCGCCTCGAACACCGCGCCCGCGCCGACCTCCTTGCTGAAGATCTGCCCGGAGTGCGACGGCGTCCCCGTACTGGTGAGCGACCACGAGCCCGCGCCGCGGCGCGAGGTCATCGCCGTCCCGGGATCGCCCGAACCATCCTCGAAGCCCAGCGCCGCCGTCGCGCCCTTGGCGGCGCTCACGAGAGCCGCGCGCGCGAGCTCGAGCGGCGTGCCCGAGTCCTCCTCGTCGCCGTCGTACACGATCGTGATGTTCATCTTGTCGAGCTGTCCCGCCTCCTCGAGCGCGCGCAGCGCGTACACGATGATCACGTCGCCGCCTTTCATGTCGATCACGCCGGGGCCGCGCGCGGTGGAGTCATCCAGCCGGTCGAATTTCTGGAACGGATTGTCGAGCTCGAACACGGTGTCGAGATGTCCAATTAGCAGGAGCTTCGGGCCCGCACCAGCATGCTCGGCCACGAGATGCCCGGCACGATGGAACGCGGCACCGTCCACCCATTTAGTTGTGAAGCCAAGCGAGTCGAGCTGCGCGGCAAGAACGTCCGCCACCTGGCGCACGCCCGCGAAGTTCATTGTCCCGCTGTTGATGTTCACGAGCTTGATCAGCAGCGCGAGCGCATCCGCATTGTTCGAGTCGACGGACTTCACGAGCGCACGCTCGGTGGCGGACAGTCCAGCCGTGGGCGCCTGTGCCGACGCGATCGCCGGCGCCGCGAACGTAAGCGCCGCCACGAGGACGCAGGACGCCACCGTGCGATTCAGTGGATTTTGCATGGGCGGAAAGTTAGCACCCGGCATCTCGCGGTGCGTGAACTCTGGACACGCTACCCAGCGCGCATAACATCAGTACTCGATGCTCTTGCGGGACTCCACACTGGACCCCTCACGCCAATGATGTCGCGCACCTTCGTCGCCCTGCTCGGCGCCTGCACGATCGCCTGCACATCCTTCGCGCAGGCGCCCGTTGCTTCCCGCACGCGCGTCGTGATGCTCGGCACTGGAAATCCCGTCGCGGACCCCGATCGATTCGGCCCCGCAACCGTGATCATCGTCGACAGCACGGCCTATCTCGTGGACGCCGGCGTCGGCGTCGTGCGGCGGTGGGCCGCTGCCATTCGCGCCGGCGCGGGGCCGTTCAAGGTGTGGGATCTGCGACGACTCTTCGTCACTCATCTCCACTCCGACCACACCCTCGGCTACCCCGATCTCATCCTCTCCTCGTGGACCCTCGCACCACCAGCGATCGAGCCGCTACAGGTGTTCGGACCAAAGGGAACTCGGGCGATGACCGAGCACCTCCTGGCGGCGTACGCGGAGGACATTCGGATTCGCACGGGTGCGAGCGGCGAGCGTGCGGGCTCGCCGGCTCCGCGTGTCGATGTCCACGAGATCGCACCCGGCGTAGTGTACCGGGATTCACTCGTCACGGTGACGGCATTTCACGTCCACCACGGCACGTGGGCGCAGGCGTTCGGCTACCGATTTCAAACGCCCGACAAGGTCATCGTCATCTCGGGCGACGCCGCGCCACCATCGGCGATTCCCGCACAGTGCCACGGCTGCGACATCCTCATTCACGAGGGGGCCATCTTCCACAGCGGCGTGAGCGAGTATCAGAGCCAGTTCCACACGTCCATGGAGGAGATGGTGGACATAGCCAACGCATCACGGCCCAAGCTGCTCGTGCTGTACCACCAGCGACCCGGGCCGAACAACGCCGCGCTGGAATTCATCAGAGCTCGCTACGACGGTCGTGTGGTCGTCGCCAGGGATCTGGATGTCTTTCAATGAGCAGCCCCGCTAGCGGTAGTTCCCGAACTTGAGCTCCACGCCAAAGTCCTTGGACCGCAGCAGCGTCATCACATCCTGCAGCTCGTCCCTGGAAGGCGACGTCACCCGAACCTGCTCCCCCTGAATCGACGCCTGCACCTTCTTCATCTTCGCGTCCTTGATCGCCGCAACCACCTTCTTCGCCGTGTCGCCATCGAGTGACATTTTGAGCGCGATCTCGCGCCTCACGGTCTCGCCACCACCGGGCTTCACCTCGCCAATGTCGAGATTCTTCACGGGCACTCCGCGCTTGATGAGCTTCGACTGCAGCACGTCGAGCACCGCCGTCATCTTGTAGTCGCCCTCGGCCGCGAGATGGATCTTGTTCTCCGCGCGCTTCAGCTCGATCGTCGCCGGCGAGCCCTTGAAGTCGTAGCGCTGCGTGATCTCCTTCTGCGCCTGGTTTACCGCGTTGTCGACCTCCTGCAGGTCGACCCCGGTGGTCACGTCGAACGAGCTCTGTTGCGCCATGGTTTCAGTCGGTAGAGAGAGGGATCAAAAAGACGACGCTCATTGCACGCACTCGGCGTGCGGGTCCTGCTGCTTCGGCTTGTCCACCACCACGCGATGATCGAGATTCGCGATCGTGAGCGCGAGATCGCGAACGTACGTCGCCACTCGCGCCATGGCGTCGTAGTCGATGTACTGCGGCTCGTCCGTCACCTGATGGTAATCCGGATGATCGCCGCGCGAGAAGTTGATCGACGGAATGCCGTAGCGCGCGTACGAATAGTGGTCGGCGCGACAGTAGTACTCCTCCTTGTCGCCTGGCGCATCGAACGCATAGTTGAATTTGAACGGCAGTGGCTCGGTGGCGTCCACCCGCTCCGCCACGTCGCCGAGCTCCGTCGAGAGACGCCGCGTGCCGATGAGCTCCAGATACGCGGGTCCACCGTGCTCCACGTCCGCCGGGCTTCCACGTCCCACCATATCCATGTCGAGCTCCGTCACCAGCGAGTCGATAGGCACCGTCGGATGATCCGTAAACCACGCCGACCCGTACAATCCCTCCTCCTCGGCCGTGTGCGAAATGAAGATGATCGACCGCTTCGGCTTCTGCGGCGCCGCCGTCATCGCCTCGGCGATTTCCAGCAGCGAGACGGTCCCCGAACCATCGTCGTCGGCACCGTTGTAGATCGAGTCGGCGCGGGGCGGGCGCAGTGCGCGCAACGAGTCGAGGGCATGGCCGGCCCACGCCTTCGCGGCCGACGATGACGCGCCACGCTTTCGCATTGCCGCGGCGAAGTTCGACACGCGCAGGGAATCGTGGTCCACGGCGTGCCGCGCCACACCCACGTGATCGTTGTGCGCACTTATCACCACATACTCGTTGCGAAGCACCGGATCGCTGCCGCGCAGAATTCCGATCACGTTGCGCGCCGGCACCGCGGGCTCACCGCCGCCGCGCACTCGAAAGTGCACGGTCTGGAAGTAACCACCGTCCTCCCCTCCAGGCGTGAGACCCACGCGTGCGAATTCGGATGCGATGTACGCCGTCACCACGGAGTCGCCCGCGGATCCCGCGAGGCGGCCGCGAAGGGAGTCGTCCGCGATGAGGTAGAGTCGCGCGCGAAGGTCGGCCGCACTGATTGCGGCCGTCGTCGCAACCGCCGCCGCTGGTGCGCTCTGGGCGCCTGCGAGCGGCGAGAGCAGCGCGAGCGAGGCGAGCACGCACGTCCATCGCCCGAGAATTCTGGATGCCATAGAGTGTACAAGCTAGCGCCGTGACTCAGAAGTTCGCCATCCGCTCAAAAGCCTTATCCGTTTCCGTCCGTCTGATCCGTTTCCGTCCGCATTTCACATTGTTAACGCCCGCCCGAGCGGCAGTTACTAGAGCGGTTAGCAACTCCCTCATGCAGGCTCAAAGAATTTGATGATACGAATTGAACGGACTGAACGGACTCTGGAGGATGACTACGAAACGAGATGGCGGGCTGCTCGACGAGGCGCTGACGCACTCAGTCATCGGCGCTTACTGCGACTTTCCAGGTCACGCGCTATGACCGCGTCGCACTGCCCGGCAGCTCCCCCCGTCGCAGAGGCCGCAGCGACAGATCCGCCGCGAGCCACACCAGCTTCGAGAACGGGAAGAGCACGAACGGCGCCGCGGCCATCGCGAGCGGCGCGACGATCTGCAGCACGTCCCAATTCACCCGCGGCCACACCGCCAGCAGATACGCCACCAGCACGATCACGAAGATCAACTCGGCCAGCACGATGTTCAGCATCACCGAGCCGGTGAGGTAGTCGTTGCCCTCGCGCTCGATGCGAAGACCACACACCGGGCAGCGCTCGGCCATCTTGAGCCACCCCGCCACGACTCCGCGCGACCCACAGTTTGGGCAGCGCAGAGTGAGCGCGCGGCCGAGCATCTGCGCAATGCGCGTTGCGCTCGCAGGCGCGAACGGTGGCTCTACGTCGAGCGGATCGAGATCGACCATCGTGCTCCCATCGGACCATTCACGAACGGCGCAGGTGAACGCGCCAGCATCGGAAAGTTAGCCGAGGAAGCTTTCGAGGGCGCGGGCGCGGGAGACGTGACGGAGGCGGGAGAGCGCCTTTTCCTTGATCTGGCGCACGCGCTCGCGCGTGATGCCCAGGAGCGCGCCGATTTGCTCGAGCGTCATCGGCTCCTCGCTGTCGAGTCCGAAGTATAGGCGGAGGATCTTGGCCTCACGCTCCTTGAGCGACGACAGCGACTCCTCGATTGCCTCCGTCAGCGCCTTCTCGAACGTCTGCTCGTCCGGCGTAGCGTTGAGCGTGTCCGGCAGGTAGTCGAGAAGCTTGTTGTCCTCGCCCGGCGTCATAGGCGCGTCGAGCGAAAGATGGGTCTGCGAGATGGAGATCGTCTTGGCGACCTCCTCCTCCGTGATGTCCATCTCGTGCGCGATCTCCTCGTGCGTTGGCTCGCGGCCCAGCTCCTGGAGCAGGGCGTTCGCGCGCTTGCCAATGCGATGGAGTGTGCCCGCGCGGTTGAGCGGTACGCGCACGATGCGCGACTGCTCGGCAAGCGCCTGCAGGATGGCCTGACGGATCCACCAGACGGCGTAGGAGATGAACTTGATCCCCTTCGTTTCGTCGAACTTGTGAGCCGCGCGAATGAGGCCAAGGTTGCCCTCGTTGATGAGATCCGAGAGGGCGACGCCCTGATTCTGGTATTTCTTGGCGACGGACACGACGAAGCGCAGGTTCGACCGCACCAGCTTGTCGAGCGCCTCCGGGTCCTTCACGCGTATGAGCTGGGCGAGACGGACTTCTTCGTCGCGATCGATCAGCGGATACGCGCTGATGTCACGAAGATACTGGTCCAGTGAGCCTTCGTCGTACGATGACTTCTTATGCGAGGGTACGGCCATACTGGGCGGCGGCTCCTGCGAGGGCCAGCGCGATGTTGTTGCAGCGCGCCGGACGAACCCAACGTCGAACCTGCGAAGCGATCAGCGAATCCTCGCTCCCAGACGGCCCCACCGAATGTTGGTGAGCCAGGGAAACCGGTGCGTCGCGTCCCGTTCGTAACTGTAGTACACGACCAGCGGCCGTCCCTTAACCAGAGAGTCCGCGACGAAGCCCCAATAGCGGCTGTCAGCCGAGTTGTCTCTGTTGTCTCCGAGCACGAAGTAGCTCTTTTGAGGGACGATCAGCGGACCCCAAGTGTTACGTGACGGATGATATCCAACGCTCGCTTCCGCCGTGCGCACCAGATACGGATTCTGCCACCGAAACTCCTCCTCCACCTGGTCACCGACGGGCTGCGAATGAAGGACATAGCGCTCCTGCTTCGGCCGTCCGTTCAGATAGAGCACGCCCTCTCGCATTTCCACCGTGTCGCGCGGAAGTCCGATCAACCGCTTGACGTAACTCTGCTGCGGGTTGAGCGGGTACTGGAAGACTATCACATCTCCGCGTCGCGGGGAGCGAATCGCGGGAAGGCGCAAGTGGGTGAACGGCACTTCGGCGCCGTACAGCGCCTTGTTGACTAGAAGAAAGTCGCCGACCTGGAGCGTTTGCTCCATGCTGCCGGACGGAATTTTGTACGCCTCGACGCCGAACGTCCGGATGATGACGAACAGCGCGACGGCGAAGATGATGATCTTCGACCATTCCCAAAAACCGTCCAGCCGCCAGCGCGACCGATTCATCGCGCGCAGCACATGCGCCCGATGCTCATCGGTGACGATTCGCGAGCCGGACGGTGTGACAGAGTGGGACATCGGCGTCCATCGTGTGACGGCGGCGTGATGCCGCGGAACTTCGAGCGGCGGCCCGCCACCGTTCTCCGGGTGACTGATCAGCCGACCGCGAGGCAACTGCTGACGAATTTCCACGGGGCGCGGGCCGATTACAAGTGAACCCGCGCCCAGGATAGAAGGTTAGAGCAGGGTGGTAGCGTCGTCGCCGTAATTGTCGATCTGTGCCCGCTGCAGCGTTCCGGAAAAGTCGACGTAGCCCACCTTGGTCTCGGAGTAGAAGTCGTAGACCTCCCAGCCACCTTCGCGGTGACCGTTCCCCGTCTGCTTCACGCCCCCAAATGGCAGGTGAGCCTCGGCGCCAATGGTCGGAGCATTGATGTAGGTAATGCCGTTGTCCAGTTCGGTGAGAGCGCGGAACGCCGCATTCACGTCGCGAGTGTACACGGACGACGAAAGCCCGTAACGCACATCGTTGTTCACCGCGAACGCCTCATCCACTGTTGACACGCGAACTACGGACAGCACCGGCCCGAAGATCTCCTCCTGCTCGAGCCGCGAGCCCGCCTCCACGTGCGCGAACACCGTTGGCTCAAAGAAGAATCCCTTCTCGAGCGACTTGGAGTCGGGACGCTTGCCGCCGCAGAGCAAGTCCGCGCCCTGCGCCTGGCCAATGTCGATGTAGCGCTCGACCTTCGAGCGAGAAGCTTCGTTGATGAGGGGTCCGACGTCGGTCCCCTTCTTGCGGCCGTCGCCGAGCTTCATCGCCTTCGCGCGGTCGACGAGCTCGCCGAGAACGCGATCATGGATCTTCGACTGCAGAATGAGCCGACTCGTCGCCGTGCAGCGCTGCCCCGTAGTGCCGAAGGCGCCCCAGAGCACGCCCTCGAGCGCGAGATCCGGGTCGGCATCATCGAGCACGATCATCGCGTTTTTCCCGCCCATCTCGAGCGACAGCCGCTTGTGCATGCGTCCGCACGTCTCGCCCACGATCGAGCCCACATCCGTGGAGCCGGTAAACGAGATCGCGGGGATATCGGGGTGCGCGACGATCGCTGCGCCTACGACTTCGCCCGCGCCATGCAGCAGCTGCAACACCTCGGGTGGTACGCCCGCCTCCAGCAGAATCTCCACGAACACGGTGGCCGTGTGCGGCACGTCTTCCGCCGGCTTGAAGATCACGGAGTTGCCGCAGAGTAGCGCGGGGAAAATCTTCCACGTCGGAATCGCGAGCGGGAAGTTGAACGGCGTGATGATGCCGCACACGCCGATGGGGCGGCGAAAGCTCATCGCCCACTTCGCGCGCAGCTCGCTCGGCACCGTGTGGCCGAATAGACGGCGGCCCTCGGTGGCGGCGTAGTAGGCGGTGTCGATCCCCTCCTGTACGTCGCCGCGCGTCTCGGTGAGCGGCTTACCCATCTCGCGCGTCATCAGCTCCGCGATCTCTTCCTTGCGCGCCACGAGCAGGTCGCCGGCCTTGCGCAGCACGTCGCCCCGCGCGGGCGCGGGAGTGCGACTCCAGCGGGCGAAACCCTTGATGGCCGATGCGACCGCGCGCTCGACGTCAGCAGCGGCGGAAAGCGGGAAGCGGCCGATGATGTCGGTCGTGTCCGCGGGATTCACGTTGTCGAAGTATTCGCCGGTGGAGGGCTCGACCCAGGCGCCAGCGATGAAATTCTTGAATGTTTTCATGCCGTAATATCGCAGGAAATCGCGAGTGGCGTCAGGAGCACATCCACGTCGCGGGGTGCGATGCCGAGGGCGCGGCGTAGCCCGTGCGCGGCAGGATTTCGAGCCCAGCGAGCACGAGCCCCCACACCACAAGGAGCAGCGAGAGCACGTGCGCCTGCGCGGAACGGTGGCGCCACGTCCACACGGCGCTCCACACCCCGGCCACGGCAACCATCCCGCTCGCGAACAGATACGCGAACAGCCCGGGCCCGCAGCGGGCGCTGTACGGCCACATGAGCATGCCGAGTCCGAGCGCCACCGCAAGTATCAGCCGCGCGAAAACGCCGAACGTCGACGTCGTCCGCTTCACCTCGGCCACGCGTTCCTTCTCGGCGGGCGCCTTCGCGCCCTTCGTGGTGGCGGGCTGGATCAGCGCGTCATCGGAGATCGACTCGATCTGCTTGTCGATCTTTGCCATCTCTTTGTCCCAGTCCTTGGTCGACATCGCTCTCCTCGAAGTGACTAGAAAGGGCAAATAACTGCTCGACGCAGAGTCACAGAGGTGAACTGAGAGTCACAGAGAAGTGCGAATGCATTCGTCCATGACGACCCAACCTGCAGTTTTTCCTCTGTGGCTCTCAGTTTTTCTCTGCGCCTCTGCGTCCCTCGGTTGTCTTTCTCTTCCTTATGCAGCAACCCTCTAGGCGTGCTCGCGCGCCAGCGCATACCGCTCGATCTTCTTGTACAGATTCGACCGCGGCATGTCGAGCAGGCGTGCAGTTTCCGAGACGTTCCAATCGGTCTCGCGCAGCTTGGTGAGCAGAAAGGCCCGTTCCGCGGCCTCCTTGAACTCCTCGAACGTCTTGCAGTCAGCGAGCGAGCCCAGACTTGTGTTCTCGGCGGCGCGCTGGCCGAGCAGGCGATCGACGTCGGCGGCGCCAACGCGCGGGCCCGACGAAAGAATGAGCACTCGCTCCACGGTGTTTCTGAGCTCGCGGACGTTACCCGGCCAGTCGAACGCCGTGAGCCGGTCGACGGCATCCTGACTGAAGGTACGCGGCGGCATTCCTTCCCCTTCGGAGAGCACGCCCGCGAAATAGTGCACCAGTAGCGGGATGTCCTCGCGGCGGTCGCGAAGTGGCGGCACGACAATCGGGACGACGTTCAGCCGGTAGAACAGATCCTCGCGGAATCGTCCTTCCGCGATCTCCGTTTCGAGGCTCTTGTTCGTGGCGGCGATGACGCGCACGTCCACGGAGATCGTCTTCGCGCTGCCGATGCGGTTGACGACGCCATCCTCGAGGACCCGCAGCACCTTCGCCTGCGCTGAGGGGCTCATGTCGCCGATCTCATCGAGGAAGAGCGTGCCGCCGTTGGCCTGCTCGAACTTGCCGGTGCGGTCCGCGATCGCGCCTGTGAACGAGCCCTTGATGTGGCCGAACAGCTCACTCTCGATGAGCTCACTCGGGATCGCGGCGCAGTTCACTTCGACGAACGGTTTGCCCGCGCGCGGCGAGAGGCGGTGCAGCGCGCGCGCGACGAGCTCCTTCCCGGTTCCGTTCTCGCCGGAGATGAGAACCCGCGCAGGCGTGGTGGCGACGCGTTCGATCTTTTCGATGAGCGAGCGGACCGCGAAGGATTTGCCGACGATCTCGTGGCGCGACTCGATGCTCTGGCGGAGACGGCTGTTCTCCTCGCGCAAAACGACGTGCTGGAGCGCGTTGCGCAGCGTGACCTGAATGCGGTCGGTGTCGAGCGGCTTCTCGAGAAAATCGTACGCGCCGAGCTGTGTGGCCTCGACGGCCGTCTGGATGGTGCCGTGACCGCTGATCATGACGACGATCGCGGAGGGATCGAGCTCGCGGATGCGCTTGAGCGCCTCGAGCCCGTCGATGCCGCCCATCTTCACGTCCATGAAGACGAGATCCGGATGCCACTTCTCGTACTCGGCGATCGCGTCCACAGCGTTGGCGACCGAGTGCACATCGTAGCCGTCGTATTCGAGCAGCTGGCCCAACGCTGCGCGAATGCCCTTCTCATCGTCCGCTACCAGAATTCGTGGGCTCACCGTACGACCTTGTACAGAGTGATCTCGCCGTTCCGGATGCGCACATCGCCGATATGTACCGGAACGATCAGGGGCAGCGCGTCATCCGCGATCGATGCGGGACGCGAGCCCTTCTCATACCCCCGGAGCAGTCGCGGGATCATCGCGTGCGGGATCGAGAAGTCGTGGATCTTGAACGATTTCACGCGGTACTCCGCGAGCCCGAGTTTGACGACGTCGAGAGTACCGCCGAACTGCACATCCTCGCGCCCCGCGAGCATTTTGGCCACGGGACCGAGCTGGGAAAGGTCGCCCAGGTCGGACGGATCGATGGAACAGCGGACGAGAAGCTGATCGTCGCTTACCATTGCCTCGACCTCGCGCGCGGACGGCGGGAGCTCGTGTGAGAGCTGCTGGAAGATGAAAGCCGTGAGATCGCCTGCGGAGACGTTGGCGTAAACGGGACCGTTGCGAGTCGCGAGCTTCTCGATGATGGCCTTGGCGCGCGCGGCGCCAGCCGGTGTCGCGAGTTCCCAGGTGCCGGCTGCGGCACTCTTTGGCGCGGCGGAGGTGGACGGCACGGACTGCGTGGCGCGGTGGAGGATCGGCATCCAGTACGCTCGCGTCATCCACCCGCCCACTGCGATCGCGGCGGCGACGACCAGACAGCCGATGGACTTGAAGCATCCTCCCATAACTCAGCTACCTCCGAGTGGAATCGAGGCGACAGCAGTGTAGCGGGCGCCTCCGGGTGCGAGAACGCTTTCCATCAGCGAGATCGCGCCCACCTGTCTCATTCCCTTGTAGCCCACCGTGCGCGCGGCGACTGCGAGCGCGCGCGCCTCGGCGATCGGCATCTCGTTCCGAACGCGTGCCAGCGTAATGTGCGGCCGAAAGGTGCGCGCATCGAGGGCGAAGCCGTTGGCGGCGCACGCTTCTTCGATGTCGTGGTGCATGAGCTCGAGCCGCGGGTCGTGTTGCACTCCCATCCATACGACGCGAGGCGCCCGAAGGTTTGGGAAGGCGCCCAGACCGCCGAAACGGAGGTCGAGCGGGTAGTGTCGCGCGCCGACGGTTCTGAGCGCGGGCGCCAGGGTAGCGGGCGCGGAGTCCGGCTGCTCACCGAAGAACTTGATCGAGAGGTGCAGATTGGTTTCCCGAACCCAGCTCGCGTTCGGAGCGGCATCCCTCATCGGCGCGATCGCCTGGTAGATGGCGCGACGCTCGCGCGGGCCCAGCTCAAGTGCGAGAAAGAGACGCACTGTCCACGGGATCGGTTGGCGAGGTGTTTGAAGACACGCCGGCGAGGATGTTGAGCGACCCCGATCGAAAGCCGCGAGGATCTAGCAGCACACGCGCGAATCCGGCATCGCGCACGGCGTCGTGGAGCTCCGCAGAGCGCGCCGCATCGCTCCAGCGCGCGAGCTCCACCAGATCCATCTCGACTCGGCCGAGGTCGCCGTGATGCCGCACGCGGAGGTTGCCTTCCACGCCCAGAGCACGCAGAGCGCGCTCGGCGCGCTCCACCGCAGCGAGTCGAATCGTGGTCACCGGAGTGCCGTACGGGAGTCGCGACGAGAGACACGGCGATGAGGGCTGCGCCCACGTCGGTATGCCGCGCGCGCGCGACCGCTCGCGAATCATTTCCTTCGTGAACCCGAGCTCGGCCAGCGGCGAGCGAACCCCCTGCTCTCCCGCCGCGAGCTTGCCGGGACGATGACCCGCCAGATCGTCCGCATTCGTGCCATCGATGATCGTCGCAATTCCGCGCTCGGCGCGCACGCGCTCGAGCACCGACCAGAGCTCCGACTTGCAGAAGTAGCAGCGGTTGGAGGGATTCGCGACGTAGCGCGGGTCCTCCATCTCGTGCGTGTCGATCTCGAGCACGTCGAGCCCAACCTTCGCCGCAACGTTGCGCGCTGTCTGCCACTGCTCGGCCGGATACGACGCGCTACGCCCGATCACCGCGAGCACGCGCTCGGGCCCGAGCGCGCTCACCGCGACGCAAGCGAGGTACGCGGAGTCGACGCCACCGCTGAAGCCGAGGAGAATGGAGTCGTGCTCCTGAAGCCACGCGATGAGCGCGCGCTCGCGCCTCTCATTGTCCGTGGATTCGATGGGAGCGGGAGAGCTCATGGATGAAAGCTAGCCGCGAGCGAGAGCGAGGGAAGGATGTTCAGCGCGGAACGACGAGCGCCGGATGCACGACTCGACCGTCGGCAGCGCGCAGCGCGACGTCGAGCGAGTCGACGTCCCACACGACGATGAGCGCGCGATCGCGACTGGAGGTGAAGGTCATGAGATCCTGAGCCGAGAGTCCCGGCTCCTTGAGCGCGCGGCCGGACGAGTCGGCACGATAGGGGTGCGTGTGGAAGGTGCCGATGGCGCCGGGCACACTATCGCAGCTTCCGGTAACGGCGAACTGAAATCGCTTCATGTCGTGCGCGGGTACCCAGCCAATGACGTGGAAGGTGTCCGCATCTGCGTCACCGATGAGGCAGCCGAGATATTCCTTTTGGGTGGGCTTGCCGGTGCCGAGTGCCTGGGTGAGGGTGTTCTGATCCGAGATCTCGTTCCAGTGGACGTTTGCCTGCTGCCAGACGCTGTTGAGCGAATCGCGCACGTAGGCGGGGACGAGGATTATCGGATCGTGCGCGCGACGGCGCGCTCCGACCGCGACGATCGCGGTGGCGAAGAGCGCAATCCATGGAGCGAGAGAGGCTAGGCGGCGAGGCAAGGCAGGGCTCGGAGCTGCGCGCGAGCGCGTGGGGAGTTGTGGACCGGACTCTCTATATTACCCGCTCGCGCGCGGGCGTTCGCTGCGTGCGCTCCGCTCACCTTTTTCTCGAGCTCTTCATGCCCGTCATCGCGAAAACGGCCCTGCTGCTCGTAGTGTCGAACTGCTTCATGACGTTCGCCTGGTATGCGCACTTGAAGAATCTGCACAACAAGCCGTTGTACATCGCGATTCTGGCGAGCTGGGGAATCGCGCTGTTCGAGTACGCGTTCCAGGTGCCGGCGAACCGAATCGGGAGCACGCAGCTGGAGCTCGGCCAGCTCAAGATTCTGCAGGAGGTCATCACGCTGTCCGTGTTCGTACCCTTCGCTGCGTGGTACATGAAGGAGCCGGTGAAGATGAACTATCTGTGGGCGGGATTGTGCATGGCGGGGGCGGTGTACTTCATGTTCCGGCGATGAAGCGCGCTCAGGCTTGACGGGAGCAACCGCGGGCGCAATGGTGTGGTCGGCATTCTACGAGTCCCCTCATACCATGGCACGAAATGATGCACCGTAGCGTGAAGGCAGAATTGACGATCGTCGCAATGGCGATCACGCTTGCGGGATGCTCGTCGGGCACGGAGCCGCGCTCGGATGCAGCGGCGCAGGGGTATGCGCTTAGGATTGTCGCGAGCCCGGCGTCACCGACGATCGGCGACACGATCACAATCACATTCACGATCGAGAACGCGACGTCGAATACGCTCACGAGGACGTTCGCGGATTTCTGGATGCGGCCTCAGATGCGCGTCGTGAGCGGTGCGGGCATTTTCGCGACAGGGAATGGATTTGGAGATGAAGTTGGCGAGGGCCAAGCCGTCACGACGCTGGTACTCGAACCTCACCAGGTCGTGACGGGCGTGTCAACACTCGTCGCTGTGAGTACGGGGAACGCGGAGCTCACGGGATGTCTTCCCGCGGACGCGGCGACGGGGGCAAATGCGATCTGCACAGATGCCTTCGTGACGGTCGGGGCGCGGTGATGGCGAGGAGCATCGCGCCTCAAGTCAAAATCCGAGGTAGCCACACTTCCCTAACATCATCACGATGAATACGGCGAGCATGACGCCAAGCGGCACGGGATACAGCTTACCTCTGTAGAGTGACAGCCCGCGCTTCTTCCGTCGCTGATCCATAGGCGCCCGCGCTGATCGTGATGGCGCTGGCATTCACAATACCGAGCGTCACTGCGAAGATACATTCGCGAACGCTTCTGCGTTGATTCGAGTAGGTGACTCAGTTCGGTACCGCAGCGCCTCCGCGACGTGCGGCATCTCCATGCCGCGCGAGTCATCGAGGTCCGCGATCGTGCGCGCCACTCTGAGCACCCGGTGGTAGCCCCGCGCCGTGAGTCCGAGCCGCTCCGCCGCGCCGGTGAGCAGCGCGCGCGCCTCGGCGCTCGGGCCGCCGAGGGTTTGCAGCACGCGCGCGACGACGTGCGCATTCACGGCGATCTCCCCGCTGGCCGCGTAGCGCGCCAGCTGTCGCGCACGCGCGCGCTCCACCCGCTCCCGCACACGTGCTGAGTGCTCTCCCTCGCCTCGCGCGGCGAGCGACGCCAGCGCCAGCGCGCCCACGGGCACGTGCATGTCCACACGGTCGCGCATCGGACCAGAGAGCCGGGAGCGATAGCGCGCGACGTCGGCCGCCGCGCATACGCAGGCGCGCGCGGGATCGCCCGCGTTGCCGCACGGACATGGGTTCATGGCGCCCACGAGTGTGAAGCGCGCCGGGAACGCGGTCGCGATCGCCGCACGGGCGATGACGACGCGACCGTCCTCCATCGGCTGCCGCAGCGACTCGACCACGTGTCGTCTGAACTCGAGCAATTCGTCGAGGAACAGCACACCGTGATGCGCGAGGCTCACCTCGCCCGGTCGCGGCGGGTTGCCGCCGCCGATGAGCCCCGCGTCGGAAATGGTGTGGTGCGGCGCGCGGAACGGTCGCGCGACGACGCGCGGGTCGCCGGGCGCGAGCACGCCGGCCACCGAGTGAATCGCAGTAACGTCGAGCGCCTCCGATTCCGTGAGCGCCGGTAGAATGCTGGGCAGGCGGCGCGCGAGCATAGTCTTCCCCGCCCCGGGCGGACCCACCATGACCACGTTGTGGCCGCCGGCCGCCGCGATCTCGAGCGCGCGCTTCGCGATCGCTTGGCCGACGACGTCGGCGAAGTCGAGCGAATCCGCCGCTGGAGTCGTGCGCGCCGCCGCCACGCGCGCCGGCTCGAGCTCACCCCGCCGGAGCGCGGCGACGAGATCGCGCAGCGACTCCGGCGCGGCGAGCGCCGTCGCGCGTACCATCCCCGCCTCCGCTACGTTCGGCGGCGGGAGTACGAGCGTGCGGCCCAGCGTGAGTGACACGCGGCGCGACACCGGGAGCGCACCGCGCATCGCGCGCAGCGAGCCGTCGAGTCCGAGCTCGCCCACCGCGACGATCGACGCGACACATTCGGGGCGCAGCTGCCCAGTCGCGACGAGAATGCCGAGTGCGATTGGGAGGTCGAACGCGGTGCCGTCCTTGCGGATGTCCGCCGGCGCGAGATTTATGGTCATGCGACGCGGCGGCACGACGAACCCGGAGTTCACGAGCGCCGCACCCACGCGCTCGCGGCTCTCCTTCACCGCGCCCGCGGGGAGCCCGACGATGGTCCACTGCGGCAAACCCTGCGCTGCGTCGACCTCGACGGTTACATCATAGGCGTCGATGCCGAGGACGGCGGCGGAGCGGATGGCGGCAAGCATCGCCCACTATCGCTGGGTTGCGATCGCGAGACATCATCCCGCCGTTGCCACGGTGGTTACGCTCCCGCGTGAATAGCTGTCCATAGACGTGAGCCTCGCACCTCCTCCATTAGCAGCCCCGCAAGCACGCCAACGGCGTTCGCT
>JANWLO010000056.1 GCA_025450815.1 Gemmatimonadaceae bacterium | reverse complement strand
TGACCAGACCCGTTGAGACGCTGCAACAAGCGTTGGTGCGCGGGAGGCCTGTGCAATTGGCTCTCGCGTCGCTCGTTGTCGTGACGCTCCTGGGCTCAGTAGTTGTCCCGGCATTCGAGACTCGGCGAATCATGCGATTGCTGGACGAGATCACCGAGGTGATCGAGCCTGCACGCCTGCAATCGTTGCGACTGGAGTCGGGGCTCGCCAATGAGTATTCAGCGCTTCAGGGCTATGCTCTTTCTGGCGACATCTCACAGCTGCGGCGCTATCGCTCCACCACCGAAGCCGACGCGCGCGAGCTCGCATCGCTCCAGCATCTTGCGCCCCGGCTGGGCGCGGACGCCTCGGAAGATCTGGCCGCCGTTCAACGACGAATCACCGAGTGGCAGTCGCTCAATCGTGTGCTTTTTGGCGGAACGCTCTCACCCGATCAGTTCAGGGCCGCGGCGCTGAGTCAGCGTGCGCTTCGCGACTCGATCATCAATGAGATCGATCTTTTTCCGTCGCGGCTTTCCGCTGCGGCAGCGACACGGCGCGCGGAACTGCGCTCGCACGAGAAACAAAGTCTGTTTGTCAACGCGGCACTGGTGTGCTTGGCACTTGCGTCCGTAGCCGCCGTATTCGTTCTGGGCCGGCGCGAGCGACGACTGGCGTACGAAAACGAGCGACTGATCGAGGAGTCGCGCGAAGGGAGCCTCGAGCTGGAGCGAGTCATGAGAAGTCATCAGCGTCTCATCCGCGGCTTCAGTCACGATGTGAAGAATCCGCTCGGCGCCGCCGTAGGCTATGCGGACCTTCTGAGCCTCGGCCTCTTCGGAGAGTTGTCCGAACAACAGCAAGCAAGCATCGCGCGCATGCGCGGCTCGATCCGAGCCGCGCTGGACTTGATCGACGATCTGCACGAGCTCTCCCGCACAGAAACTGGCAACGTGGTGCTGCGACGCGACGCCGTTGATCCAGGAGAGTTGGCGCGCTCTATCGGCGAGGAGTATCGTGGCGCGGCGATCGCGAGTGGGCTGGTGCTCAACGTGGAGGTGGCGCACGACACTCCAACAATCGAGACAGACGGCGCGCGAGTGCGGCAGATCGTCGGCAACCTGCTGTCGAACGCCATCAAGTACACGGGCACGGGTTCGGTCACCCTGCGCGTGGAAGTGCTGCGATCGATGGCGACCCAGAGCGCCGATGGCTGGGTGAACTTCGACGTAATCGACACCGGCCTCGGCGTACCGGCGGACAAGCGCGAATTGATCTTCGAGGAGTTCAGCCGCCTGGGTGCCAATGACAAACCGGGCACCGGTCTCGGGCTTGCGATTAGCGATCGCCTTGCGCGCGCACTCGGGGGCAGCATCGTCGTCGACAGCGAGGTCGGACACGGCTCGACGTTCACCCTTCGAATTCCACTGCGGGCGCCGGAGGATCCGAGCGCGGCGCCGCCGGCGTTGTCTCAGTCACGCAGTGTCACGTTACCGGCGGCGGCGCTGCCCGCTGAGTAAACTTCAAAGTGAGGGCGCCATCGCCGGCACTCTCAGCGACAAATGCAGCAAATCAGTTCATGGAGGACCAACAGATGTCTGACCACGAGCAGTTATATCCGCAGGCAACCCGCGAGATGGCTGACGAACGGAAGCGTCTCGCTCCCGCTACTGCCGATGCATTCCGCGCGTTCAGCAAGAGCGTGTTTGCCGACGGGGCGTTGCCGAAGAAGACGAAACAGCTCATCGCAGTTGCCGTCGCACACGTGACGCAGTGCCCGTATTGCATACGCTCGCACACGCACACGGCCGGATTGCAGGGGGCAACACCCGAGGAAATCATGGAGGCGATCTGGGTCGCCGCGGAAATGCGGGCGGGGGGTGCAATCTCGCATTCAGCGCTCGCGCTCGACACGATCGCACACGACCACGCCGAGTTGGCGCCTGCATCGCGCTAGCGCGTTGGAGTAGTGGCTGGAGGTGGCTGATAGCTGCCTACTTCGGTGCCGAAGCTTATCGAGAGACGGTTCCAGCCGTTGATGGTGATCACCGCCATAGTGAGATCGACGAGCTCCTTCTCCGAAAATTGCGCGCGAGCGCTGTCGTATAGGGTGTCCGTGATCTCCGTATCGGCAATTTTCGTCAAAGCCTCCGTCCACGCGAGCGCCGCTCGTTCGCGCGCGGTGTAGAACGGCGCCTCGCGCCACGCGCTCAGCACGTAAATGCGCTGTTCGGTTTCACCCTGAGCTCGCGCATCCTTGCTATGCATGTCGAGGCAGTAACCGCAACCATTGATCTGAGAGGCCCGGAGCTTCACGAGCTCGAGCAACGAGGGCTCGAGGCCGGAGCTCCGTACGTAGTGTTCCAGCCCCAACATTGCCTGCAGCGCTGCGGGTGTAGCATGCTGATAATCTATTCTGGATCCCATCTCGCTCCTCCATTGTGCAGCCGATGAATGAACTGTACCTCGCGCGCGATGCGAACGAAGGGACGGCGCGATTGCGGCGGGCTGCGCCGTTCGTCGCCATTGGCACGGCGAGCATCGTTGCGGGTGGGCTCATCGCCGGTGCGACCGCGCGCCATCCAACGGAACACGAAGCATGGGCGGTCGCGTTTCTGGTTCTCGTTTGCGGCATCGCGCAAATCGCACTCGGTCTTGGTCAGTCGCTACTCGCGACGACTGTCCCGGCGAAGCGAACGATCGTCGCGGAGCTCGTGGCGTTCAACGCTGGATGCGCGCTAGTGCTCGTCGGTACAGTTGCCGAGCGATTGCTCGTCACAGATGCCGGCGGTGCGCTCCTGGCTCTCGCTCTTGTGTTGTTGTTCCGCGCGGTGGGCAGCGCGAGCATACGGGCAAGTTGGGCCGTTAACCTCTATCACGCGTTGATCGCGATCGTGCTCGTGAGCATCCCCATCGGCCTCGTGCTCGCGCACCTCAGGGTTTCGTGAGATGAGTAGCTATCCGGCGATTGCGAGTGGCTCCGTCGCCGGCGCTCGGAGCGTGAGCGCGGCCGCCAGCGCGAAGACGATCGCGCCCGGATACCACATGATCGCGCCCGCCAGCCGCTGATCCGCGAGTGCCGACGCCACAGTTGCGCCCGGCACGAGCGCATAGTGCGGATACCACAAGCTCGTCGCGAACGTCAGCAGCGCGCCCAGGAGTCCCGACTGCATCGCCCCCGCGAGCAAGTATCCCGCTCGGCCTGCACTGCTCTGCAATCCTCCGAGCATGGAAGGCGTGGCGATCAGCGGCCACCAGTAGATGATGTAGGCCACGATGAATGAGAGATGCTCGACGCCGTGTACCGGCAGGCTGATGAGCGCGAGGCCATAGGCTGGCGGCGCGTGCCACGCCCAGAGCAGCACCGTCGAGATCGTGAAGGCGACAATGGGGCGTGCGAGAAACGCGATCGATCGCCGAAGTGCGGCGGGCAGCCGACGGCCGTCCGCCACCAGCGCGAGCGATCCCAACGCCAGCAGCGGCGCGGCGACCCACATCAACAGATCGTGCTCGATCATGTGCGACGAGAGCAGCCGCTCATCGTTGGCGCCAATCGGCGACATTACCGCGAGCGCGAATACCAACAGTCCGGCAGTGAAGAGGGCGAGCGCCGGCCACGACCGGCGCTCGCCGACTCCGCTGCTCGTTCGACGCGCCCACACCGCGATGAATCCAAGCTCGGCGATTGCGAGTGTCGCGATCAGCGGCAGCTGCCACTCCCATTCCCAGACGAAGAGGTCGATCACGGCCCCACGACAGGACGCCGAGTGGCCCGCCACGCCGAACCGAATCGAGTGGAGAGATCCCAGCTCAACCACGCGAGGCTCAGCGCGAGCAGCAGCACGAAGGGCACCGCTATGCGCGCGTACACTTGCCACTCGGGAAGATGCACTGCGAATCGGCGCGGAACGCTGTTTGCGCCGGAGACGAAGAACATGAGAATGAAGCCGGCGCCGCCGATGCCGTACAGCCACGCGGCCGCTCGAGTTCCCCGCCTCTCGGAGCTTCCGCTAAGAGCATCGAGAATCGACCACAGATAGGCCAACGCGAATGCGAGGGCGCCGAGTACGAAGTAGGTGTGGAAGTGTGCCGGCACCCACAAGGTGTTGTGCATGACCTGGTTTACCGGGATCGTCGCATCGAGCAACGCGCCGAGCCCGCCGAACACCCAGCCCCAGAGACCGAGTGCGAACAGGATCGGTGCCACGGTCCAGCGTATTCCGGAGCGATAGATGAGTGCAAGCGCCCCGATGATCGTGACGATGAACGATGGTAGCGCGACCGCGTACGATCCGATCTCTCCCAGAAGCTGCAACCCAACCGGCTGCGCGAAATCCGCGTACAGGTGGTGCGAGTAGTTCAGCAGCATCAGCGGGATGATGAGATTCCACGCCGCAGCGACCGGCCACGAAGTCGGCCACGCGCGTCCGGTGTACGCGGGGAGGGCAGCGTATACGAGTCCGGCGGTTATGTAGATGCTGAGGTTCGCGATCGTGTGGCCGAAAAGCAGCACGAAGTTCTTGGCGAAAAGAGCGTCTACTGTGGTGATCGCACCCGACGCCTGCGCGAACAAGGGAACGAGGTAAATCAGGCCGGCGCCCGCGGCCGCGATTCCGTCAATCGCGATGACGACGGCGATCAGCTCCACAGGCCTCGGCAATGCATCCCGCTTGTCGCGACCAAGGGAGAAGAGGAAGCGCCAGGCCAACGCCTTCGCGAGGCTGCCGTGCGCCCTCCTCATTGCGAAGAGGATGTGCACACAGAAAAGCAGGAGCCCGAGCGCGACGAAAAAATAACCCGCGTAGATGGCGAGCGCCGCCTGGAGCGTCCAGACGATCCCGTGCTCGGGGAGTGGATACAGCACCGTCCATCCGCCGCCAAAGCCACCCACGAGCGTCGCGAAGATTACGAATCCATTCCCCGTCATGTAGACGACGAGCGCGATCCACAGTGCGCGCGCACTCAGTGGCGTCGTGGCGCTCACGGCTGCGGCGATACCGCCCAGCGCCGCGAGCAGTACCGCCGCGATCATCCCGCTGCCGTGCAACGTCATGACGCGGTAGAACCACGCCGGGGAAATGACCAGCATGCCCGCCTGATCGAGACGCATTAGGAGGCCGAGCAGCCCCATGAGCAGTACGGTGCCGAGCCCCGCGACCATGTACGCCATCGATGCGCGCAGCGCCGCGCCATTGCTCCGATCGGGAGCCAGCAGTGCCGTCGACACCGGTCGCTCGGCGGCAGTCATCGGTCGGTCACCGTGATCGTCGCAGACATCGTGTGATGACCGAGTCCGCAATATTCGAGGCAGCGCACGGTGTATTCGCCCACGGCGGGAAAGACGTACACGAGGTGATTGGTGTATCCCGGCATGCCTTGCACCTGCGCGAGCAAACGGCCGTGCGCGTCGTAGAGGGCGAAATCATGGTTCACGTCGCGAGAGCTCACCGCGAACTCGATCGGGACGCCAACTGGAAGCTGGCGTGTCGATAGCGCCCAGCTCCATTGCATACCGGTGACGGTCACAATCGTGTGTGGGGCACCCATCTTCGCCACGCGTGACTCGCGAAACGGAAGCCAGCGCAGCGTTACTGCGAACAGAACGATGGCGACGAGCGCGAAGCCGGCGAGCAGGGTGATGCGTATTCGTGTCTCGGATTTCTCGAGACGTTCGAAGGGCACGGTCCGTCGCGAGGACACAAGAACAGCTGCCCAGCACGCCGTCCACACTGCGCCCAGAACGATCAGGACCAGGAACACGGTGTGCGGATTCATCCGGGAGGCTGCCGCGGCACCCCTCGCTGGTACCGTATGCGTTCCAACGTCATCGCTCCTCGCGTTCGTGGGTCCCGCTCCGCCCTACAGCATCCCATCGAAGCGGTGGCGAGTCAAGCGACACGCATCGAGGAGAAACGACTCTTACGAACCCTGTACTACCGCAAAGTCGATCGTGATCTCGCGTGGCTCGCGGCTGACGTAGGTGATGGTCACGCGATCTCCGTACCGCTCGCGGATCTGGCCGAGCAGTGGAATGGGGTCGTGGTCGTTGCGAAAGCGCATGGTCTCGCCGGGTGCCAGCGCGTCGAGCGCGCCGAAGATCGCCGCGTGGCGAAAGCGCTTGGCGATGCCGCGTGCGTCGAAGGGGTAGAGCTGGTCAGCCTGGAGATGGAGGTGTGCGGATGTCATTGGGTTCGCGTCACTCGAAGTGGGAGATGAGGAAAGCTGAATGACGGGCGTCGTGGGCGCCGTGACGGATGTCTCAGGCGGCTCACAACCCACTTCACCTCTTCTCGAAGCAACATTAGATAATACAACGTAAGCGCCCGTGTCTCTATAACTTACGCCGCGCAACCTGAGGCGGCAGCGCCTGCTATGAAGTCGTGACAGGAAAGTGTTCGCAGGATCGCGACATCGAGCTCATCACTCCTTCGGGTCTCAGTAGACACCCGGCACGAATCGTCTGGTTCGCGCGCAGTATTCGCGGTACGCATCACCGAATGCGGCGAGCAGAACTCGTTCCTCGCCGCGTGCGCGAAGATCACTGCCGATGAGCATCACTCCCACGGCTGTCCAGAGCAACGGCGTGGGCACCCAGATCGCGGAGCCGATCGCAAGCAGGTTGAGCCCCATGTAGATCGGATGACGCAGCAGGCGGAATGGACCACCAGTCGCGAGTTGGTGGCCGGCGTCGAGTTTCGCGCGGAATCGCCAGGATCGGAAGTACTCGAGCGCCCAGCTCATGAGCGCGGCCCCCGCGACGATGCTCCACCTCAGCGCTTCGTTCTATGGCGCCAACCGGCCCGGCTCGACGGTGTCGCAGGGGGTTCGGGATGCGTTTTGGTTGATGAGCATGCAGGCTGGATTCCCCGCTGCGTATGACTGCGTCAAAGCATTCTCCGAGACCGACTTCACCGAAGACCTCGGGAAATTCGACATCCCGACGCTCGTGATCCACGGCGACGACGATCAGATCGTGCCGATCAACGTGGGTGGTCTTCGCGCCGTGAAGATGATCAAGGATGCGAAGCTCGAGGTCTACAAGGGCGCGCCACACGGGCTCATGTCCACGCACAAGGAACAATTCAATTCGGATCTGCTGGAGTTAGCGAAACAGGAGACGGGGGTCGCGGAAGCAACAGCGCGCGTGCGGCGCAACGAACCGCGCACGAGCGAGCTAAGACCGAGTCTCAAACGTGGAGCACGGATTCGGACGAATCATCGGCGAAGCGCCCCGCGATCGGCGCTCCGCCGATTTCGGGTCGCTCCGTCAGGGCTTCGAACAGCTGGCCGACGCAGCCGTGATAGCGCTGGTGCGCGACGATGATCTCGAACGTGGGAGCCCAATGCACTCTCGATCCAAATTCATTCCCTGGCGCGCCACTGTCTTCGCCGTCGTCGCGCTGGCGTTGGTCGGGTCAGTCGGCCGCGCGCAGCGGGTCGCGACGCCCGCCGCTTTCAGCGAGAGCGACACCGCTCGAGCCACGCGTCAATGGTTCCCCACCCCATCGATACTTCCGGGTGGTGGAAGGCTCGCCATTGTCAGCGGCAATCCGCTCGCACCCGGACGGTTCACGCTCGAGTTCGAGATGCCGGACGGCTACATTCTGCCGCCCCACACGAATCCCTCGAATGAGCGTGTGTTGGTGAGGAGCGGAGCG
>JANWLO010000055.1 GCA_025450815.1 Gemmatimonadaceae bacterium | reverse complement strand
CGCGTGCTCGTCAACGCGTTCGAGAATCGCACGGGTGATCCAAGATTGGAGTCACTCGGGCGCATGGCCGAGGACTGGCTGACGCAGGGACTTCTACGCACGCATCTCGTGGACGTCGTCGATTCGCGCGCCGCGTTCGTTCAGGGACATGCGGCGGACGGTGCGTCGATAGACCCGCTCACCACGGCTCGCCGCACCGGCGCTTCACTCCTCGTATCGGGGAATTTCTATCGCACGGGCGACACGATTCTCTTCCAGGCGGGAGTCCTGGACGTGCCCTCGGGAAGAATCGTTCGCGCGATCGGTCCCATCTTCGCGACACAGCGTGCGCCGCTGGCGGCGCTCGACGAGCTCCGTTCGCGCGTCATGTCCGCGCTGGCCTCCGTCGTGAACGTTCACGCCCCCGAGAGCCTCGAGGAGTCGGGACAGGTCCCGCCGTTCGAGGCGTATCAGGCGTACATCGACGCGTCGGACGCGTACCTTCACGGAGACGCTCGCCGCGCGGAAGAGCTATTTCTCAGCGCCGCGCATAAGGACTCCGCGTTCACCGCTGCCGCCGTTGCGGCCGCGGGGGTGGCGGCGAATGCGGGAGACTGTTCGCTGATCGACTCCATCGCGCACACGCTGGATGCCAACTCGCGACATCTCGATCGCATCGAACGACTCTCGACACAGATCGACGTTGCGCATTGTCACGGCCGACACGAGGAGGCGCTGCGCCTCACGCTGGAACGTGCCGAGCTCGAGCCGCGCACGTCGAGCTTCCGGTTGTCCGCAGCGTCGGCGGCGCTCTGGGCCGACCGCCCCGAACGTGCTCTGAATCTGCTACGCGAGATCGACCCGCGTTCGGACCTCTCGTGGAGCCGCGACTCCACGCAGTTCCAGTATTGGAGTGACTACACGGAGGCTCTGCATCTACTGGATCGACATGACGAAGAGCTCGCGATCACCGACCGCATCTCGCCTGGCGAACCGCTCATTCGCGCCTGGCTCAGAGGCCGAGCCCTGGCCGCGCTGTCCCGACCCGTCGAAGTGCTCGCGCTTGTCGATACCGCGCTCACGCTTCCCGTAGAAACGGCAAACAACATCGGCCTGGCCCCGTACACCAATGGGCGACCCCAATACTCCGCGACACCAGCCTGGGTCGCGGTCTACGTCGCGCGGGAGCTCGCCGTGCACGGCGACACGGTCTCAGCGCGCCAGGCTGCGACACGCGCCCTCGGTTGGTATCGCGCTCGTTCCACCGATGAGCGCTCTACCTTCGAGGAACGACTCGTGGCCGCGATGTCGCTTGAGATGACCGGCGCCAATAGGGAAGCCGTAAGCGACCTCCAAACGCTCATGCACGAGGACACGGCCAACGTTGACTACAGAGGGCTGCTCGGAAGCCTGGCAGCCGAGCGCGGTGATACGGCGCTCGCGGATTCGATCGACGGCTGGCTTGCGCGGCAGACCGGAGATCAAGTCAGCTGGACCGCCAGCTACTACCGGGCCCGTAACGATGCCCTGCTCGGTCGTCGCTCGGATGCGATGGCGCGCCTGCGCGACGCGATTGATGAGGGCGCGTGGCCGATGTACCTGCACGCGGATCCGGCACTCGCGAGCATTCACTTACCCATCGCAAGCGTCGCGGCGGCGGTACCTCGAGACTCAATCGCGCGCTAGCGAGTCGCGCAGCGGCTCACGAGCGCGAGAGCGACGGCTCCGCTGTCACCCGACGGCGCACTGCCTCGACGTCCTCCACCGGGCGTACCTCGATGCATCCCGTGCTCGCCCAGGGAAAGGTCGCCGCGATGGAGAGCGCCTCGTCCATATCCTCGGCCTCAATGAGATTGAACCCGCCCAGCACCTCCTTAGCCTCCGCGAACGGGCCGTCGTGCGTCGTCTGGCGTCCATTGCGGACTCGAATCGATTTGGCGGAGGACGGCGGCTTGAGCATCTGCGACTCGAGCAGATGTCCCTCCTGCCGCAATTCGTCGGCATGCTCGAGGCACCCGCGCATCGCCGAGTCGAATTCCGCCGGCGGAAGATCGGCGAGCATCGAGCTGTCGTTGTAGATCAGAAGCATGAATTTCATGATGATATCCGAAGTTGGTGAGAGGTCGTGGAGTGTTGCGCTCGCTACGGCAGCGGATTGAGCGAGACTCTCCGACAAAACATACTGTCGCCGTTCGCGAGTAGTTGATGGCAGTCGTCGGGGATTGCTGGCGCGTGGATTCTCATGCCAGGCTAGTCATGCCTCATGACCCCTTGCCAATATTCCCTCAAGCCGAGCATTCTATGGCTATGTCGATTACTGCGCCGCGTTACACGGTCGCTGATCTCGAGAATTTCCCGGACGACGGGAATCGGTACGAGCTGCTCGACGGGTTCGTGCTCGTGACGCCGCCGCCAAACATGCGGCACCAATACGTTAGCGGCCGACTACTCGCGCAGTTGTATGCGGGTATGGGCGCGCCGCGGCCCGCGCACGTCGTCGGACCGGGCGCGCTGTACATCAACGATACGACATATTTCGAGCCGGATCTGTTTGTCTTTCCGTCGAAGTATTCCCCCGACTCGAAGTGGACGGAAGTCGAGGAGCGGTGGCTCGTCGTCGAGATCTACTCGAGATCATCTCGTTTCTACGACCGCGAGCTCAAGCGTGAGGCGTACTTGAGTGCCGCGGTGTCCGAGCTGTGGCTCATCGACCCACGCGAGAAGAGCATCGAGGTTTGTCGGCGCGGTGCGCCCACTGTCCTCATCACCGATACGATAAGATGGCGGCCGCCTGGGTTGGAAATGATCGTACCTGTGAACGTGACGGATCTCTTCGCAGGCTGACGCGGGCAGACCGGTACATCGTTACTTCGGCTTGATCGTCACGCGCGGCAGCACGACGTCGCCCGAGGCGAGCGCCGCCACCGTGCCGTCGTCCGCGAGACGGAAGGTGATTAGCTGGCGACCGCGATACGCGTCCCGCGCATACGCCATGAACGTGTCGTAGTGCCAGTGCACGAGGTCCTGCGGCTGCAGCGGCCCGAACCACGCCACGAGCTTTTTCCCCTCGAGCTTCACCATCGCGGTGCCGTACAGGCTGTCGGAGTACACGCCGACGTAGCGCGCGAGCGGAAGCGACGGCGAGGTGCCGAGCACGTGCGCGGAGTCGATCTGCTTGTCGGCCTTTTTCCCCTCCGCGCGCAGCGCCGTGTACATGGTGAGCATCTCGGCGTTCCAGTCGTGCTTGGACGCACCGATGTACCGGTCGAAAACCGTGTACATGAGTGAGTGCCGCAGCTCGGCGTGATCGCGGTTGGCGAAGATCACCACGCCCAGCCGGCGCTCGGGGATGAGGCCGACGATCGCGACCATCCCGTCGATGCTTCCCGTGTGGAAGGCCACGAACTCACCGCGGTAGTCCTCGAGGAACCATCCCTGGCCGTACGCCTGGAAGCGCGGATGCGTGAGCTTCGCGGTGGGATAGAACTGCTTCTCGTCGACGAGGATGTGCGGCGCGAACAGATCGGCGTAGCCCCGCGCTGAGAGCACGCGCTTGCCGCCGAGGCGGGCGCTGTCGAGCAGAAAGCGCATCCAGATCGCCATGTCGGAGACGCTCGAGTACATCGCCCCGGCGGGTGCGATGTTGTCGGTCTTGTAGCGCGGGATCACGCGCACTGTGTCGTTCACGTAATCGTGCGCGAACGCGATGTTGCGGTGCGCGTTCTCGTCCGGCGTCCCGGTGAAGGTCTCGTGCATCCCCAGCGGGGAGAGGATGCGGCTTTCGACCAGCTTCTCCCACGTCGTGCCGGCGCGCTGTGCGGCAATCTCGCCTGCGAGGGCGTAGGTGATGTTCTGATACTCGAAGTGCGAGCGAACCGGAGCGTTGAAGGGAACGTAGCCCTGGCGTCGCAGAATGTCGGGGAACGATGACGTGTCCTCGTACCAGATGAAATCGGATTCGGGTAGACCGGTACGATGAGAGAGCAGATCCGCAATCGTGATCTCGCGCGTCGCCTGCGGATCGGAGAGGTGCAGCGCCGGCATGTACGTCACGACGGGCGCATCGAGGCGAAGCTTGCCGTCGTCGGCCAGCAGTTGCACGACGAACGACGTGAACGCCTTTGTAGTGGAGGCATTCGCGAAGAGTGTGTGCGTGTCCACCGAATCATGGGTACCGAGCTTGCGCACGCCGTAGCCCTTGGCAAACACCACCGAGTCGTCCTTCACTACGGCGATCGCGAGCCCGGGAACGTTCCAGTCCTTCACGCTGCGGGCGACGTAATCGTCAAAGCCGTCCATGGCGGACTGGGCGCCGACGCTGGGCGCGAGGAGCAAAACCGTGGAGGCGCCGGCGACCAGTTGCGCGGCGCGGAAGGTGGAGCGAGGGGAGATCATGGCGCCGAAGATACGTGACCGAGCGTGGCAACTCCAGATGACTAGGTCCTCAACTGGATAATCACGTTTTGAGGTGAAGCGCGTTGCCTATTGAACGCTTCAAGCGTACGCTGTCAACGTGTTCAATACTGAGTCAAGCGATGGTCACGCGAGAGCAGGTTTTCGGGATTTGTATCGCCGTTCTGATTGGCGGTTCAGTACCCGGTTGTCACGAGGCATCAACTTCACCGCATACCGGATCAGACACCGTGCTCGTGACCGGCGGTGAGGCACGTCATCTGACAGTCGTCGCTCCGGGCACGGGGCAGCTCGTCGGGTCGGTCGGCCCTCTTCCGCAGTTCCAGGACATGTTCGCGCGATCCCCCGACAGCGCAACCCTATACCTCACGGCATTCGACGCTGCGGGGCGCGTACTCCTCGCGGTCGATGTGCACTCGCTCAGCATTCTGTGGCGAGAGTCTCTAGCTGATCCTGCGCGCTTCCAGGGAACATCCGTCGCTGGAGATTATGGAGTCGCAGTTTCTCCCGACGAACAACGCCTCTTCGTGGCAAGTGCCCGTCGCGGGGCCCCGGCCGACACATCACCGGGTATTGCGGTGCTGGACGCGATGAGTCGTGATCTTATCGGCTTCATCGGACCACTCTGGGTTGAACCCGGTGGTCTAGCGACCATGCGGCCAGGACCAGCGGCAACCCAAGGGGCAATCCTCGTTGTCGGAAGGAGACAGCGAGAAGCGCAGCCGTCGCAGGATTGGCTCTTCGTTCTTGATCCACGGACTCTCGCACTTGTAGACTCGGCGACCATCGCTCAACCAGGATTAGGGGGCGGTCCTACACTGGCCGGAGTGTTTCCGGCGCGCGATGGACGAACCGTCTACCTCACGAGTGTCGATTCGATGTACCGTTTCGATTTGGTCGCGAAAGAAGTTTTGGCTCGAACGTCGCTTCCGGGACTCAGCGGAGGTATCACGATTTCGCCTGACGGACGAACGATCTACGCAACCGATGGGGGCGACTCATTCAATTCGCCTGGATCGGGTAAGATCGCCGTGTTCGACGCCGATCTTAACCCGCAGCCACCGATCGACCTCGGTACGAGCGCCGCAGTGAACGGACAACCGCCGTCGATGCAAGGCGCGGCGGTCAGCTCCGACGGACGAATGCTCTATGTCGCGGCTGGAACGCCATCTCGCGGTCCACTCTACGGGCCGCAGCCGGCGCGGCTTCTAGTCGTTGACTGTTCCACCCGTCGCCTGCTGCGGGCGATTCCGCTCAATGATTGGGCGCCGGCAGGGGTCTACGTATACTAGCGCCGGGCTTGCAGCTGAATCGTATTCCGGATACACGAACGGGAGCGCCGAGGCGCTCCCGTTCGTCCTTCATTCAGACTTGAAAGATTCGCTAGTCTCCCTCGAGTTCGTAGGCCATTCCGTCAGCTTCGCGGAAGTGTTCGAGCACGCTTTCGATCTTGGCGATCGCGGCCAGCGTGGGCTCGATCACGGGGTCGAGCGTGATCGAGATGGCGCGCCGTGCGCCTTCCGGCCAATCGGGCATCGAGAGACCGGCGACGAGCCGTTGCAGCTTCGCTCCGAATCGCGACACGATGAGGTGTGCGGTGGCGGTGAGGACATCGAGCGGAATGTCCAGATCCCGGGTGACGATTTCGCCGGTCGTGGCATCGCGCCACGCGGCGTCACCTACAGCTCCACGTCCGACCATAAGGCCGAGGTGGCGGAAAGTGCCGGGGCCCACGCCGGTGCGGTGACTTTCCACCGCGGCCGCGAGCGCCAGTGCGAGAGATCCGGAATCGGGGACGCCGTACAGGGTCACGACATCCCGGTCGCAGCGCTCCTGCGAGAACGCCGACGGGACCGAATCCACCCGCGCGAGCACGGGGGACAGTTCGACACCTTCCTCGAGCATGACGAGGAAGTCCATTTCCCCTCCTGTGGAAGAATGGTCGTGCATCGGGCGACGTCGCTCGCCCGCGTACGAGTATAGCAAGAGAGAGGCCCGTTTACTCATCGTTCCGCTCCCTCGTACTACACCTCAATTCTAGTAGCGCACGCACGCCGCGAGAGCGGACAACACCGACTGTTGCTGCGAGGTGACAGCGATGTTGCAGAGTGCGACGAATCGTGTCAGTAACGAGGCGCGCGCTGCCCGGCGGCCCACAATCCGAGCGCCAGGGCAATGGCTAACACGACGTAGACGAAAATCGTTTCGCCGCTGGACAGAAGCTCCTCGAATCCGGGGCGGAGGCCGTTTGGCGCGACGAAGCGGTCGACGAGATACGCGAGTAGCCCCACCCCGAACGGCGCGACGGCACGCTCGCGTCCATGTAGCGGAGCGGCGACGTACGCGAGGATGACTCCCCAGATGATCGTCGAGAGGAGATGGATCGCGATCGCGCCGAGCGTGATCCCGGGCTGGAAGCCGGTGGTGAGGAACGCGCGACTGCCGGCGTACATGTGGGCCACCGCGTTCAGCGGTTGCAGCGTGGCGCCGCGCGCGTGGCCGAATCCCATCAGGGCACCGGCCGTGGCGGCGCCGGCTATGATGCCGATGCCAATTCCGTCTCGAATGCGATTCGCGCTCACCCTTGAAAGAAAGGCACCTCGCATCTATCGATCAAGAGCGTATATCTTCGGCACGACCGCGTACTCACCATATATTCCGGGACACATGTCAGACGCGCCGAACAATGACACCGTGCTGGTCGTCGAAGACGATCCGGACCTTCTCGCCGTGCTCCCTCGCATTCTTACCGGTGCGGGGTACAGCGTGCGCACCGCGGCGGATGGCGAGGACGGGCTGCTCAGGGTGCTGGAGGATGCGCCGTCACTCGCGATCCTCGATGTCGGCCTGCCCAAGCGCAGCGGCTACGAGCTCGCGCGCGAGTTTCGTGCGCGCGGCTACCAGTTTCCGGTGCTTATGCTCACAGCCCGCACGACGGTGGACGACAAGGTGAGCGGCCTCGACGCGGGGGCGGACGACTATCTCGCCAAACCGTTCGAGTACGCCGAGCTCCTGGCGCGGGTCAAGGCGCTGTTGCGGCGCTCGACGATCACGGCCGGGAGCCAGACGATGCGCGTGCGCGACCTGTCGCTGGATCCGGCAACGCGGCGCGTCGAGCGCGCCGGGGAGGTGATCGAGCTCTCGCCGAAGGAGTTCGCGCTACTCGAGTACCTCATGCGCAACGCAGACCACATCGTCACGCGACCGATGATCACCGAGCACGTGTGGAAGCACGACACCGATCCGCTCACGAACGTGGTCGACGTCTACATCACCTACCTGCGCAAGAAGCTGGATGAGGACAGAAAGAATCCGCTCATCCACACCGTGCGCGGACGCGGGTACATGATTAAGGAGTAGTGGACGCCGTTCGCTGCGAGCACATACGGCATCGCGAGGCGCGGCGGCATCACGATGCGTACGGCGAGCCCCAGCAGATAGCTGTGAGCTGAAGCATTGAGACTTGAGCCCTTCCGGGCCCGGCGAGCGGGCATCCCTTTATCATCGGAGCCGGCTGAAGGCTCAATGCATTCGGCTCATCGCTTATAGCTGGGGCTCGCCGTACCGCTCGTGATGTGCTTCACATCGCGACGGAGGGTTTCCGCAGTATCTCGACCCCCGCCCTACCGATACCCTGCCGCCTGCAGCGCGAACAGCTCCGCGTACAATCCGCCCCGCTCCACCAGCGACTCGTGCGTCCCCTCCTCCACGATCCCGCCGTTCTGAAGCACGATGATCCGGTCCGCCATCCGCACCGTCGAGAAGCGGTGCGAGATGAGCACCGCCATCCGCCCCGCTACCAGCTCCGAGAAGCGCATGAACACCTCGTACTCCGCCCTCGCGTCGAGCGCCGCCGTGGGCTCATCGAGGATCAACAGTTGCGCCTCGCGCAGATATGCGCGCGCCAGCGCGATCTTCTGCCACTCGCCTCCCGAGAGCGCCACCCCGCCCTCGAAGCGCCGGCCGAGCATCTGCTTGTAGCCATCCACGAAGCGCGGCAGCAGCGACGCCGCGAGCGACTGCTCCGCCGCCGTCGCGAGCTCCACCGGCACCTCCTCCGGCGCCCCACCGTTCTGCTCGTGGTCGAGATAGCCGCGCACTCGCTCGATCTCGCCCACTCCGATGTTTTCGTCGAAGCGCATATCGAAGCGAACGAAGTCCTGGAAGATCACCCCCACCGCTCGGCGCAGCTGAGCGAGATCGTACTCGCGCGTGTCCACGCCATCGAGCAGGATTCGTCCCTCCGTGGGATCGTAGAGCCGCGGCAGCAGCTTCGTGAGCGTCGTCTTCCCCGCCCCGTTCTCGCCCACCAGCGCGATCCGCTCACCTGGCTTGAGCGCGAAGCTGATGTGGCGTACCGCCCATCGCTCGCTGTCGGGATACTTGAACCCCACGTCCTCGAACACAAAACCCTCGCGGATCACCGCCGGAACCGGCTTGCTGCCGCTCGCCGTCGTGATGGTCGGACGCATCTCGAAGAAGTCGAATAGATCCTTGAGATAGAGGCTCTGCTCCGAGATGTCGCTCGCGTTGGTCAACAGCCGCTGCACGATGTCGCGGCTCCGGCCGAACGACGCCGCCAGAAACGTCAGCGATCCGATCGTGATGCTGCCGCTGATAGTGCGCGCGAGGATAACCACGTACGCCGCGTAGTAGCCGAGGGTACCGAAGACCGAGAGCGCGCTGCTCAGGATCCCCTTTCTGATCGACAGCTTCTTGTTGTCCTCGTAAAAGCGATTCGCGAGCACGCGATAGCGCTCCACGAGCCATCCCGCGATGCCGAACATCTGCACTTCCTTCGCGGTAGCATCGCTCGCACCAACGTATCGCAGATAGTCCAGCTGCCGCCGCTCCGGGGTGTACTGGTAGAGCAGCGAGTACTCGAGCCCCGCGAAGTGCGTCTCCCCTAAAAAGCTCGGCAATACCGCCACCGCAAGCAGGAGAAGCAGCCACGGGCTGTACACGGCGAGCGCGGTGCCGAGCGTCGCCAGCGTCAGCGTGTCCTGCCCCATCGTGAGGAGCTCGGAGAGGAGCCCGATGCGACCCACCGTCTGGCGCCGCGCGCGCTCGAGTTGATCGTAGAACGTCGGATCCTCGAACTGCGCGAGGTCGAGCGTGGCCGCGTGCTCCATGAGGCGAATGCTCGTGTGGATCGAGAAGAGGTCGCCGAGCAGGCTCTCGACGAGCGACGAGCCGCGCCCGAGCAGGTCTCCGCCGAACACGATCGCGATCTCGGCCGCCACTAGATGCCAGAGCGGGGTGGCGGGGCCGTGCGTGCCCCGCAGGTCGACCACCCGGTCGATGATCAACTTGCCGATCCAGAGCGATGCCACGGGGACAAACGCGCGAACGACGCGAAGCACCGTCATGATCACGGTGTACGTCGAATGCGTGGTCCACACGAGACGAATGAGCTTGGGGACGTAGCGCAGCGCGCGCACGCGATCGCCCCAGGTTGGATCGGGAACCGGGTTCCGGGGCGGCTTTCCGTGGCGTGCTTGCGGCATCAAGGAAAACTAGCGGCGCAGGTCCCGATTTCGTGTTAACGAACTGCTACGCCCACGCGTCTACCGTGCACTCGCTGGAGAGATCGCAGATGCGACACATCGCTCGACTTGCGGCCGCGTTGCTGGTGCTCATGGCGTGCGGCACCGCGCACAGCTCAACGGTTCGCCTCACCACCGCGAGCTCCGCCGGCGACGTGGCCGGGCGCGAGCTGCGCGAGCAGACGGCCGACGAGCAGGTGAAGCATGTGCTCAACCGCCTCGCCTTCGGCGCTCGCCCCGGCGACGCGGAGCGCGTGCGCGAGATGGGCGTGGACCGGTGGATCGCGATGCAGCTCTCGCCCGCGTCGATCGACGGTCGCTCGACCGAGCGGTTCGTCGCACGATTCCCGGCGCTGGCTATGAGTCCCGAGCAGCTGCTCGCGGAATATCCGCAGCGCCAGCAGCTCGTTCGCGAGAGCCGCGCGCAGAAGTCCGACCTCACCGCCAGCGACTCCATGCGCCTGAAGGAAGCCGGACGACTCTCGCGCCAGCTCCTCACCGAGCTCCAGACCGCGAAGGTCGCCCGCGCCGTAATCAGCGACCGCCAGCTCGAAGAGGTGATGGTCGACTTCTGGGAAAATCACTTCACCGTATTCGCCGGCAAGGGGCCCGAACGCTACTTCCTGGGCGAGTACGAGCGCGAGAGCATCCGCCCACACGCGCTTGGGAAATTTCGCGATCTCCTGGGCGCCGTCGCGAAGAGCCCCGCGATGCTCTACTACCTCGACAACTGGGAGAGCACGGTTGACTCCGCGCGCCCGGCGCTTGTTTCGCGCGCGCCGCGAGGCAAGTCCCGCGGGCTCAACGAGAACTACGGGCGCGAGCTACTCGAGCTCCACACACTCGGCGTCGACGGCGGCTACACGCAGGCGGACGTGGTGAATGTCGCGCGCGCGTTCACTGGATGGACCGTCGAGAAACCGCGCCAGAACGGAACGTTCGTCTTTCGCCCGGCGATGCACGACGCCGGCGAGAAGATCGTGCTCGGTCACACGCTCCCGGCGGGACGAGGCATAGAGGATGGTGAGGCGGTGCTCGACATCGTGTCGCGCAGCCCGGCCACGGCGCACTTCATCGCCGCCAAGCTCGTGCGACGTTTCGTGAGCGACTCGGCGCCGCCGGCGCTCGTGGACCGGGTGGCGGGGACGTTCGCGCGCAGCGGCGGCGACATCCGCGAGTGTCTGCGTACGATATTCGCGTCGCAGGAGTTCTTCTCGCGCGCGGCGTACAAGGCGAAGGTGAAATCGCCATTCGAGCTCGTGGTGAGCGCGCTGCGTGCGGTGAGCGCGCAGCCCGACAGCACGCCGCGCACCGCGCAGATGGTCGCGAGGCTCGGCGAGCCTCTGTACGGACATCTCGCGCCCAATGGTTATCCAGAACGCGGCGACGCGTGGATCAACACCGGCGCCATTCTGCAGCGCATCAACTTCGGCCTCGCGGTTGCCGCGGGGCGCGTGCCAGGCGCGTCGCTTGCAAACTGGCCCGATGGTCGCGAATTGGCGGCGCAGCCGAGGGAGGCACAAGTGGATGGCGTGATTCGCACGATACTCGCCGGCGAGGCATCGCCGGATACGCGAAAGGTGCTCGAGCTCGGAGTGAACCCGATGGCGGGCGACAGCGCGGCGGCAAACGCGAAGTCCGATGGATTCGCGAACATCGTTGGTCTTGCGCTCGGCGCTCCCGAATTTCAACGGCGGTAGGAACCCATGCAGCGACGCGTCTTTCTCAAGTCGGGCGCACTGGCGCTCGTGACCATGGGGCTGAGCCCATCATTCCTGCGCCGCGCGGTATACGCGCAGGCGCTGCCGCGCGCGCAGAAGGGGAAGGTGCTGATCTGCCTGTTCCAGCGAGGTGCGGCGGACGCGCTCAACATAGTCGTGCCGCACGGCGACCCGAACTACTACGCGCTGCGGCCGAGCATTGCGATCGCGCGCCCGGGCGACGCGAGTGGCGCGGGAGCGATCGATCTCGACGGATTCTTTGGCCTGCACCCTGCGCTGTCGACACTCAAGCCTCTCTGGGATCGCGGGCTCCTCGCGCCCGTGCACGCGGTGGGAAGCCCGAGCGCCACGCGCTCGCACTTCGACGCGCAGGACTTCATGGAGTCCGGCACGCCGGACGTGAAAGGAACGCCGGACGGATGGCTCAATCGCTTTCTCGCCGCGAAAGGGACGTGCGCGGAGTGCGAGCTGCGCGAGTCGCCGTTCCGTGCGGTGGCATTCGCGGCACAGACGCCGCGCATTCTCGAGGGCCCGGCGCCGACGATCGCGATGTCGAGTCTCGACGACTTCACGATTCGAGCGACCGGCACCGACGTCCAGCGGCTCGAGGCACTCTACCGCACGGGATCGGCGGATCTCATCCACGGTGCGGGCACGGAGACGTTCGACGCGGTGCGAATGCTAAAATCGGCGAATCCTCAGAAATACGCGGCGGAGCATGGCGCGGAATATCCGCGCTCGCCGTTCGGGCAGAGTCTCAGGCAGATCGCTCAGCTGGTGAAGTCGGATGTGGGGCTCGAGATCGCGTTCGCGGACGTGGGCGGGTGGGACACGCACGTGAACCAGGGCGGGGCAACGGGCCAGCTCGCGAACCGGCTCGCGGATTTCTCCCAGTCGATCGCTGCGCTCGTGACCGACCTGGGCGACCGGATGGACGACGTCATGATCATGACGATGTCGGAATTCGGGCGGATGGCGAAACAGAATGGCAATGGTGGAACCGACCATGGGCACGCGGGCGCACTGTTCGTGATCGGCGGAGCGGTGCAGGGACACAAGGTGCACGGGAGGTGGCCCGGGCTCGCGCCGGAGCAGCTGAACGAGGGGCGCGATCTGGCGCTCACGACGGACTTCCGTGCGGTGTTCGCGGACGTCGTGGGCAAGCATTTGGGGGCGACACGAACGGACTCGCTTTTCCCTGGATTCACGGGCGGCGCGGCGGCGGGAGTGTTGTAACTTTCTGATGATGGTCGCGGCGTTTCGGCGCCGCACGGATGATCGTCTGCGGCATGAGTACGTCTACGCCGCTGGAGCGATTTCTTTCCGTACCATTCCGCCAAACCTTTCGAGGACATCAATGTTTCGCGCCCCACATCTCATCTGCTCGCTACTCCTGGCAACCCTCGCTTGCCACGGTGCGGCGGGAGGGGCGACCATACCTTCCGTTTCGCACGGAGAGGTGTCGTTGGCGAGCCGGGACACGCGAACGCCGAACGAGATGGGGCGCATTCCGATCCTCGAGTACCACCTTCTGGGCGACAGCGATAGCCGCTGGCACGTCGACCGCAATCATTTTCGTCGCGACCTCGAGCGCCTCTACGCGAGCGGCTACCGGCCGGTGACGGTGTCGGAGATGATCGACAGAAAGATCGATCTGCCGGCGGGATTGTCGCCGGTGGTGTTCACGTTCGATGACGCGGGCCCGTCGCAGTTCAGCTACATCGACGAGAACGGAACGCTCGTGATCGATCCGAACAGCGCCGTCGGCATCTGGCTGGCGTTTCATCGCGAGCATCCGGATTGGCGAAACAAGGCGACGTTCTGCATGCTGCCGGCGGGCGCGGCGGGTCATGCATTCTTCGGCGAGAAGGGGATCGACGGTCAGAAGTCGGCATGGCGATTCCCGAAGGTGCGCTTTCTCGCGGAGCAGGGATTCGAGCTCTGCGGACACACGCTCTGGCATGCGAATCTGGGAAAGTACAGCGACGCGGTGGTGCAGGAGCAGATCGCGCGCGGGGTGTTGGCGATCGACTCCGTCGTTCCCGGTTATCGCGTGAGGACCTTCGCGCTACCGCTCGGCGTGTGGCCGAAGAATCGTGCGCTCGCGGTCGCAGGCGAGTGGCGTGAGCCGAGGAGTGGTCGCGTGGTGCGCTACGATTTCGACGCGGTGCTCGAGGTGTCGGGGGGTCCGTCGCGCAGCCCGTACGATCCGGCGTTCGATCCGCACCGGCTCACGCGCATCGAGGTGTTCGGGAACTCGCTCGAGCGGGTGCTCGACCAGCTGGAGGTGAGCGGCACGCGCTACGTGAGCGACGGCGATCCGGCGACGATCGCGAGGCCGATGGGAATCGGAAAGGTCGCGGCGGGCAAGGCAGCGCGCTGACCGGATTGGTGGATCGCTTCCGCTATATAGAGAGCAGTGCGAACGGGAGCCCGGCTGTGCTTTCGGCACCAAAAAGTGTCATAATAGTGTCCAATTTTCATACAGTGCCTAATAACTGCGGCTAACTACGTGGAGAGCCAAAAGATTGTCCGAAAATGTCACGTCAAAGTCCTAAAATTGTGCTTGTTGCTTCCGATACTGACTTGCAAGTTGATCGCTCGCCCAAGGCGAAACGACCGAGACGGAGGAGTAAATGAGCACCATCGCGAGACCGCTTTCCCATTTGCCGTACTTCGAGCAGCTCGCTGAGCTGGCGACTGACAGCGCCGAGTGGCGCGGCACGAGTGCCGCGCTGGTGGTGCTGCGGCTGTTCGATAGCTGGATGACGGATGGGGCGTCGGTGGTCGCGAAGGAGGCGCAGGGGCTTCAGCTGGTGCGAGAGCAGATCGCTGCGATGGACTCGCGCGACACGACTCGCGGGCTATTGTCGAGTATTGTCGAGACGATGGTTTACGCGGAGAAGCCGCGCATAGTGACGGTGGCGCCACGGCTCTTGGCGTATGGTCGTACGCTGCAGCAGGACGCGAAGTGGGCGCTGGCGGCGGACGTGTACCGCACGGTGCTGGCCTACACGACCCCGATCGAGAGCTCGGATACGGTGATCGCAGCGAACATGCAGCTGGGGCGTTGTCTGAGGGTGATGGCGGACTGGGAAGAGGCACTCGCATGCTTTGCGTCGGCGTCGCAGATCGCGACGATCAACGACGACATGATGAACATCCTGCGTGCGCGTATTCAGGAAGCTCACATCGCGATCGATCGAGGCAATCTTCCGTACGCCGAGACGTTGCTAGATGAGACGATCGTGAGGGCGAAGGAATCCGGAATGACCGATATCCGCGCTACCGCAATCCACGATCGCGCGCACCT